>JAADYV010000456.1 GCA_010092855.1 Chloroflexota bacterium
CACATTCGCGGCAGACTCGGCAGTCTCTGCGGCATTCTGTGTCGCGCGCTTCGTCGCCTGCCGGACCACCGACCGCAGCAGCACCCCAACGATCAGGTGGTGGAAGGGGCGAACAATGAAATAGTAGACGCGCCCAATCCAGCGGTTGTACCTGACCAGGGTGGTAAATGTGAAGCGCGTGCTGCCGTCGGACAGCAGATCGGGGTACGGGGCGATGATCAGCCAGAACGCGAGATGGGACTCGGATGCTCCTGCGATCCAGTAGCGGTCTTCCGCCGCGTCGATCTCGGGGAAAACGCCGGACGTGTCGCCGGGCGTCATGGGCGCATCTTCGGGGCGCATGGCGCGCGCCTGGGGGATGCCCTCCTGCGTCATGCCCAGCACGCGCACAAATGCCCAGCGCACCCGGTACAGGAACGTCACCCAGCCGGGCTGCCACGAACAGAGCGCGGCGACCAGTTCGCGCAGCGTGATCGGGGCCGTCACCGTTTTGATGTCAACCTCGTCCGCCCCGTCGAGCAGGTCCGCCACGCCGGGGATTTGCCGTAGAAATTCGCGTTTGTCCATGTTGTGTTTCCTCCTCAAAATAGCCGTCAGCTTGTCAGCATTTCAGCCTGTCAGCGACCAGTCATCAGGAAATCATGCGTCGGGCACTGCGACCGCTCGACTGGCAGCCAGGTAACACTGACTTTTTCACCTGAAAGAGAACTTCTCCTAAGCTCAATTTTCAGCACAGCGTTATCGGTTCACGACTAACCCGTTGTTCTGCCTGCTAACGATCTGATTGCTGACCGGCTGATGGCTGATAGCTAATTGCTGACCGCTATCGCAGCCCGCACAGGCGCATGAATTCCTCGTAGACGCGCCGGGTCTGGTCACGGCCCAGCGGCGGGCGCAGGTAGTCGCTGCCGATCAGCATGGTGTACAGCAGTTGCACCTGCACCAGCGCACGATCCGGGTCGCCCGTGATGGCCGTGAACAGCGCCTGCCCATACGACAGGCGGCGTTCGTCCACGCGCTCCAGCACGGCCTGCGCGTCCGCGTCATACTGGGCCCAGGCACGGATGGCAACTTCGGGGTCGTTGCCGCGTTCCAACGCGAGGTACGCGATGCGGTCCATAATGGCGACCGGGTCGCGTTCAGCCTCGTCGCTGGACGCCGCGACTTCTCTCTCGCTGGACGCCGCGACGGCTTCCTCGCTGCGCGCGATAATGCGCTGGGTGAATTCGTCCTCCCAGTAGACGAGCAGCCGCGCCTTGAAGTCGTCGATGTTGGCGAAGTGGTGGTAAAACGAGCCTTTGGTCACCCCCAACTGCGTGGCCAGCCCGTCAATCGTCAGGCGGGCCGGGCCGCCATCACACAGGGCTTCCAGTCCGGCTTCCAGCCAGTCGGTGGTCGATTTGCGCGCCATGCTGCCTCTTTTCGGAACCATACTGCACGGTATGTTTTGAATAAATCATACCATACCGTATGGTATTGTTGTCAAGCGATCTCGACACACCCCGACCCCAATGGTTACAATCTACATATTGACCAGCGCACCATCACGAGAAACCATATGCCGTCAAACCCACCCATCAGCCTGTTATGGCCGCCAGACGCCCACCACCAGCCCCGCCGCCTGAGTGACAGCGTGGCCGCCGACCTGGACCTGGACCGCATCATCACCGCCCTCAGCGCGGGCTACGAGGACTACACCCGCGACATCCGCGCCATTTTGCTCGACCTGTGCGACGACCCGCGCGTAATCGCCTATCGCCAGGACGTGCTGGCCGACCTGCTGGACGATCCCGACCTGGCGCGGCGGCTGGATGACCTGCTGCCGACCAATATCGAGCTGGATCGCTTCCATTACGCGGCACGGCACGGCCAGACGGACCTGCACGAGGTCCTGTGGCGCATCGGCCAGTTGGAGAGCTATGTCGAGACGGTCGAGGGTCTGCACGCGGTGTTCGAGGGTACGCGCGTCCAGTCGGCAGGGCTGCGCCAGCTTCACGATCTGGTGGTAGGGGTGCGCGCCGACGAGACGTTCCAGCACCTGCTGGCCGACCTGCCGGAGATGGTGCGCAAGGTGCGCAACATCGGCAGCATCACGCTGGGCATCAACCTGGATGATCGCTTGCGCCCGGTGGAAGCCACGCTGCTGTCGATCAACGCGGAGACATTCGGCGGCGACATGGGCGGCCCGTCGTTCCTGGAAATGCTGTTTGGCTGGACCTCCGACCGCCGTGAATGGAGCGGGATCGCGCCGCTGCACACCGTCAAGCGCGCGATGGAGCAGGCGCAGGCCGGTCCCCACGCCAGGGACCTGGCCAACCCGATGCTGCACCCGCTGTTCCGTGACCTGGCCGATATCCTCAAGCAGACCAGCCGCCCGGTCGCACGCGCGCTGCAACGCTACAACCACACCAAAACGCAATTTCTGGGCGCGCTGAAGTCCGAACTGGCGTTTTTCCTGGGTGCAGCCCGCCTCGTGCAGCGGCTGGCAGACAGCGGACTCCCGGTGTGTGCCCCGGAGATCGCGTCCCAGGCCAGGCGCGTGTGCACCATCACCGGCGTCTACAATGTCGGGCTGGCGCTGCGCCTGCTAGAGGGGCGTGATGGGCGGCTCAACGGCGCAGTGATCACCAATGACACCCACTTTGGCGACGAGACAGGCCGCATCTTCATCCTGACCGGGCCCAACCAGGGCGGCAAAACGACCTTCACCCAGGCAGTCGGGATCGCGCAGGTGCTGGCGCAAGCCGGGCTGCACGTGCCCGGACGCGCGGCGTGCCTCAGCCCGGTCGACAGCGTGTATACCCATTTCCCCGTAGAAGAAGCGCCCGAATCCGGCGCTGGACGGCTGGGGGAAGAAGCGCAGCGGCTTAACGATATCTTTGCGCGGGCCACCGCTCACAGCCTGATCCTGCTCAACGAATCGCTCTCCAGCACCAGCGCGGGCGAAAGCCTGTACCTGGCGCGTGACATCGTGCGCATCCTGCGGCGGTTGGGGACGCGCGCCGTCTTCGCGACGCACCTGCACGACCTGGCGGCGGGTGTGGACGATCTCAACGCTTCCACCCCCGGCGACAGCGAGATCGTCAGCCTGGTGGCGCGGATGCACGAGGATGGCGCGATGCGGCAGACGTATGAGATCGCGCCGGGGCCCCCACGCGGGCGCAGCTTCGCGCGCGAGATCGCGGCCCGGTATGGCATCAGCTACGAGCAGTTGGATGACTTGCTGCGGCGGCGCGGCCTGGCGCACGACGCGGAGTGAGGGCCCGAAGGGCAAGCTCAACCGAGGTAGATCAGGAAAGCGTCTTTGTACGCCTCGCGCAGTTCGGACTCGTACACCATCACCAGCAGCAGCCCTAACTGCATCTCGGACTGCTCGCGCAGAAAGGCGTCGCGGGTGGGTTGGTCCCATTGTTCCCACATCTCGCGGAAGTTGGGGCGGTCATACAGCGGGGAGAGCAGGTCTTGCGTCACCTGGGCTTCCAGCATTTCCAGCGCGCCGCCTTCTAACCGGCGCTTGACGCCCAGGTAGGCGGGCACAAACACGTCGTGGATCAACGGCCCCAGGTCCGCCAGTTCGTATCCCAGGTCGTAGAAGAAGTCCCGGAACTCATAGTCCTCCCAGAGTTTATCGAGAATGGCGCTGGCCGCCTTATCATACAAACTCGCCATTGTGTCTGGCTCCTCGCGTTGCACGTTCCCGCACGGCGCTGATCCACTGCGCTTATAGTGTAATCCGATCCGGCAAAACACACCAGATGACCAGCGTTATATATGCGGCGGACTTAACGCGCGTGGTTGGGTGCGGGGGGCGCGCGGGTCCATACGCACCGCATTTCTCAGAAGCAGGTAAGCAACGCACAGCCATCACGGGGACGCAAATGCCCCCACTGCCGGACGTGCGCGGCCAGCCGGGTCAAACAGGGCAAACGGCCCCCACAGTTCTCCGATCCAGTGCAGCGTGGGGCTGAAGTAATACGCGCCGATCACGGCGGGATGTGCGCGCAGGTCGGCCAGGAAGTCGGCCACAAACTGCGCCTGTCCGGGGGGCGAAAGCGGGTAGCCGGGCAGGTCATTGTACCAGGCTCCGAAGGCGCCGCCGGTGGGTGGTTCTGCCGGGTACGCATATTCGGCCAGCACGATGGGCAGCCCCAGCTCGCGGTCCAGCCGGTCCACCGTTGCGCAGAACTGGGGATAGCTCAGCGGCCCCAGCGACGTGGGATAATAGGACAGCCCGGCGATGTCGTAGTCCACGCCCAGCTCGCGCATGGTGTGGAAATACGTCACGCTGAAGACCGGGTCGTAGCTCTGCGCGATGTGGAGCATGATCCGCGCGTCGGGGTCGGCGGCGCGGATGCCCTCGACGGCAGCCTGGACCAGCAGCGCGGTCTGGGGCCAGATGTCGGCGCGCAGCGTGGCGAGATCGCGCTGTTCCGGCTCCGCGAACACGCCCGCGATGCCATAGTCGATCTCGTTGCCGATCTCGTAGTAGGGTACGGTGATGCCGGTGGCCAGCAACCGCGTGACGGTGTCCTCTGTGTAGGCGCGGATGGCAACGGCGCGCTGCTCCAATGCCAGGTCGGCCCAGATCGCGGGTGCATCCTGCTTGTTGACATCGGTCCAATCGTCTGCCAGGAACAACACCGGGTAGACCTGCATCCCCGCTGCCACTGCCCGTTCCGCGAAGGGCAGCACCTGGTCCATCTTCGACTCGCCGCTTTCGCCCACCCACACGCGCAGCCGCAGCGCATTCACGCCGTTGGCGGCCAGCAGCGCCAGCGGATCGACCTCTGCTTGTTGTGCGTACCACAGTCCACCGTACTGCTCGCCCAGCGGAATGTAACTCGCGTCCGCGCCGGTCAGGAAGTCATCACTGGTCAGGAAATTGTCGCCGGTGGGCGTGCTCACGCTGCATCGCGCCAGGGGCAGCGCCGTGCGTCCCTGCCAGAACGTCACTTCCTCGATGCGCACCACGCCAGGGCCAATCGGCCCGACAAAACCGGTGATATCCACCAGCGAAATGTCCGAAATCTGGTCGTGGTCGAGGACGCCGTTTTCGTCGGTGCTGTTCTGGTCCAGTCGCAGCCACGCGAAATCGACCTCGAAGGTGCGCGTGCCCTCCGCCGGATCGATCTGCAGGTGGGTGTGGTACCACGAGCCGTCGGCTTCCCGCACGCCGACCACCATACGGAAGACGCGCCCCTCCGCCGACAGGGTCAACGTCATGCCGTCGGGCGGCGCGGGCAGATCGCCAATGGGCCGCAGCACGCCATCCGCTACGTCGCGCGCGCCGTCGATGCGCAGCAGGAGTTCGCCATCCTGCCGGGCGATTTCGGCGGAGGACGGCGGCTCGGCGAAGGTATACCATGCGCCGTCGGTAGTGATGAAATTGTCAGTGTGAATGACGGTCTGGTCGGCGGGCTGGGGGGTGATGGTGCTGTAAGGGGCGACCGGGGACAGGGTGGGCGGTCCCTGCGCCAGCGATGATCCCAGCGCGCCCACCGCCAGGATTGTGAGTGCCGTGAGCGTGATCAGGGCCAGGCCCGTGAGTTTCCGCGTCTCGCGCATGGGGGTTCGCTCCTCAGAAATAAGCCGTCAGCGAGTCAGCTATCAGCATGTCAGCTAAAAGCAAAAGCTCAATACACGGCGCAGCAGCCCTAATTCGCCCGTTATCGCAGCCGCCGCACCAACCGGCTCAGGCTGTTGCGCGCCGTCCAGAACAGGCCATCCCAACTCAGCGCGATCTCGCGTGACCGGATTGGGACCGGCGGGTTGGGAACGGTGTGCAGGGGCGACAGTTTGCGCATGATCCCCATGCCCGTGCTGCCAAAGTGATATTCCAGGTAAAGCTGGTTCGCGTTGGCATAAAAGAATTCCCGGATCACGGTCGCCATGCCGATTGCTTCGCGCTCGTGCTTGGGGTTGTCCTTGCGCTGGCTCTTGAGATAGGGCGTGGGATCGACATCGTGAAACGTGATGTAACCTCCGGCCTTGACGTAGGGATACCACAACAACAGCAGGTCGCGCACATGATCGCGCGCGTGCAGGCTGTCGATATGCAGCAGGTCGATGCCCTCGGCGACGGCGGGCGCTGCCGCTATGATGGTATCGCGCGCCTGGTCGCTGCTCTGGATGAAGGTCCACGCCTCAGACTCGGCCACGCCCGAACAATCAACCACGTCCACCGAGTACAGGTGCCCGCCAACGGCTTCGCAGGCGTGGAGGAACATACACGTCGAGCGCCCCTTGTCCACGCCAAACTCCATGACGGTTGGCGCTTGCATGGCGGCCACGAGATGGTACAACTTCAGGTGGTGCGTGGCGACGGTGGCCTCCAGGCCGGGCTGGTATTCGAGTTGACGCAGGGCCTCAAAATCAAAGTGTTTGCAGGTCGGCATCAGAACGGCCCATCCTGGGTAACGAAGAGTCAACGCTGCCTGATGATACCACATTCCCGGTGGCTTCCGGCGTTTCTAGCCTGAAATCGGGGACCTGTTTGGGCTTCGCGGGCTTGGCTATTGCGCTCCTCCCCGGAACAACCGGCTCCACCAACGTCGTGCGGGCTGGTCTTGGATGCCAAACAGACTCGGTGGAAAGCGGATGCCAGTCGCCTCGATCTGGTCCATGATGTGGGGCATGATACTCGTTGGCTGGACTCCCCCGACCACACGTCCGCCAACGTAGCCGGTCTGTTCCCAGCGGAAAATATCCTGGAACACAAACTGGCCGTTTTCGATGCCCAGCACTTCGCTGATCTGCGTGATCTTGCGCGATCCATCGCGCATTCGCTCCTGGTGCACGATCAGGTCAAAAGCCGATGCGATCTGGTACCGGTGAGTGACCACCGGGGCATTGGGTTGGGCGTTCAAACACAGTGCTTCCAACCGCCCCAGCGCATCCGCTGTTGAACGAGCAAATATGGTAGAGAGGGTACCATCGTGGCCAGCATTGATGACCTGGATCAGGGTGTACGCCTCGTCCCCTGTCAGGTCCGAAACCACCAGCCGGTCCGGGCGCAGCGTGCTGCTGGCGTCTATCAATTCGCTGGTTGTTGCGCCGCGCGGTCCCTGGGCGTGCTGCGGCTGGACCTGGAGCAAAACCACGTGTTCTTGCTGCATCGGGAACGCAGGCAGGTGATTCACCACGACAATCCGTTCATCCCCCGGCACGAAACCACACAACACGTTCAACAAGGTCATGCGCGCAGAGCCAATCCCGCCCGAAACCAGGATATTCACGCGGGCGATGACGCAGGCGCGCAGAAACTCGGCCAGGTCTGGCGTGAGCGTGCCAAATCGGACCAGGTCCTGACTGGTTATAGCCTGGCCACCGGTACTCCGGATGATAAAAACGGCACTGCCTTCGCTGACCGGGGGCAAAATGGCGGACAACTGCCGCCCCTCCGGCAGCACCACGTTGATGTGCGGGCGGTCATAGTCCACCTGGTCACCGAGGGGCAGCAGCAGGTCCAGCAGGGCTTGCATCAGGTGTTCGGCGTCCCGGAAAACGAAGTTTACCCGCTCGATGTTACCTCTGCGCTCGACAAACACATCATCCGGGCCGTTGACCATAATTTCAAAAATCGTATCGTCGGCCAGCAGATCATTCTAGGTCAGCGGCGGGGATTCCGACTCCGGTTTCGGATTCCCGCCCACCCGATTCAATAATGACATGCGTGCGCTTCTCCCTCGCGATGAATACTGTGCTACCGCTGCATCCGCTCCCAGCGGCCCATCCACTTCCAGTTGGAAACGTCGCGCTTGGGACGCGCCACAATCTGCGAGGCGTGCTGGCGCTGCTGGTGCTCGACCAGCGTGGCGACGATGGCGGCTACTTCGCGCAGTTCCGGGTTCTGGTCTTCGTCCGAATCCACCATAAAGCCGTCCACAAAGCTGGTGTCGTAGCGCCCGGCCTGGAAGCGCGTGCTGTCGACCAGCTTCTGGTGGAAAGGCAGGTTGGTGCGCAGACCCATGATCTTGTATTCGTACAGCGCGCGCCGCATCCGCAGCAGGGCTTCGCCGCGCGTCTCGCCCCACGCGATCAGCTTGGACAGCATCGAGTCGTAGTAGGGCGACACCTCGTACCCGGCGTAGATGCCGCTGTCCAGCCGGATACCGGGACCCGTTGGCGCGATATGCACCGTCACCTGGCCCACCGAGGGCAAGAAGTTATTGTAGGGATCTTCGGCGTTGATGCGGCACTCGACCGCCCAGCCGTTGGGCGTGATGTTGCCCTCCGGCCCCATCTTGCGTCCGCGCGCGATGCGAATCTGCTCTTTGACCAGGTCCACGCCGGTGACCAGTTCGGTGACCGGGTGCTCGACCTGGAGCCGGGTGTTCATCTCCAGGAAGTAGAAATTGCGGTCCGGGTCCACCAGAAATTCAATCGTCCCGGCATTCACGTAGTCCACTGCCTGCGCGGCGCGGATCGCGGCCTGGCCCATCTCTGTGCGCAGGTCGTCGGTCATGAATGTGCTGGGCGCTTCCTCGAACAGCTTCTGGTGCCGCCGCTGGATGCTGCACTCGCGCTCGCCGAGGTGAATGGTGCTGCCGTGCTGGTCGGCCAGAATCTGGAATTCGATGTGGCGCGCGCCCTCGATCATCTTCTCCAGGTACACCGTGCCGTCGCCGAACGCGGCCTCGGCCTCGCGGTGGGCTGCTGCCAGCGCGCTCTCCAGCCCGTCCGGCTCGCGCACGACGCGCATCCCCTTACCGCCGCCACCGGCTGCCGCCTTGACCATCAGGGGGTAGCCGATCTTCTCGGCAGCGTGGCGCAGCGCACCATCGTTGAGGCCGGGTTCCGTGCCCGGCACGACCGGGACGCCGGCCTTTTGCATGATCTCGCGCGCGGCCAGCTTGTCGCCCATCTTGCTGATGGCGTCCGGCGTTGGCCCGATCCAGGTCAGGCCCGCATCGATCACGGCCTGGGCGAATTCTGCGCGCTCGCTGAGAAAGCCGTAGCCGGGATGCACTGCGTCCGCACCGGAGGCCAGCGCCGCCGCGATGATGCGCTCGATGTCCAGGTAACTCTCGCGCGGGGCCGGGGGGCCGATGGGGTGGGCTTCGGTGGCGTAGCGCACGTGCAGCGCTTCGCGGTCGGCTTCAGAATAGACGGCCACGGTCTCGATGCCGCCCAGTTCGCGGCAGGCGCGGATTACGCGCACCGCAATCTCGCCCCGGTTGGCGATGAGCACTTTTCTGATCAGGGTTGTGTCTACCATTTTTGTTCCTCGTGTGTGTCGAACCATTGCTGGTCGGGAAATGCCTTCGAATTCATGGGCCAGGGCACCCCAAGGAGTGCCCCTACAAAAACGACGTTTTTATCCAACCCGCCCTTGATGATCGCCGGTCATCTTTGTATATAGCCGTGTATAGCCGTGCACCGCCGGTCACTCCTCGTCAAACAGCCGCAACTGCGGGTGATCCTGGTAGGGCAGGTTGCGCGCCGTGATCCACGCCGGGACGTTGTCCTTCCACGCCAGCGGAATCACGTCGCCGGGCCGCCAGCCGAAGCCGGTCACCTGGGCGTGGCAGTTCTGGCACAGGAACACCAGGTTGCGGTAGGTGTTGTTGGCCGTATTGTAGTCGATGTGGTGCACCGCGCCGAGCACCGGCCTGCCATCGGGATGGCGCGCGCTGACGGCCATGTTGGTGTCGATGCGGAACGCCATGCCGCACTGTTCACAGCGGTGCTGCGCCAGCGTCCGCACCTCAGCCTGGATTTGCCCGTCGCTCCATTCGGCGGGATATGTGGGCCCGCGTCCGTTGGTCATGGTTGAATCGTCTCCCGGTAGAAATGGCAACCGTTATTTCTGCCCCGGACGCCATTCGGACATGCCGGTCGTCAGGGTGTGATGCTGCCAGAACTGGCCGCAGCGCGACTCGACGTGCAGCGCCGCGCGATCTCCCGGCTGCATGGCGACAATCGCGTCAATGGCGGCCTGCCAGGTATCGTCCGGTGTGTGACCGTCCGGCGGCAAGCCTACGCGCAGCACCACGTTGCTCAGCACGCGGTAAAAGTCCCACACCCACAGGATTTGCAGCCGTCGTTCCGGGTCGTAGCCGCTCCAGATGTGTTGGTGTTCTTCGGAGCGTGCTGTACGCAGTTTAAAACCGTTCAACACCAGCCGCACGGACTCTTCCGTTTCGTCCGGCCCGCGTATCGCCAGGTCCATTGTCAAAGTCGGATCGTCGGGCGGCGGGGCGGGTGGTTCGGTCGAGTCATAACGCGGGACGCCCTTACCCTTGAAACACGCATAATTGGTCGCAGCGGCGACGGCCAGCACCGCCGTCGAATGCACCACCAGCCACTTTTCCGGCGCGGGCTGGTGTTCGCGCGTTTTGGCATCCTGAACGGGTTCCGGCTTCTGGTATGATCCGCGTGTGCGTTCCAGGTGGCGGCGGCGGATGGCCTCGACCATCTCGCGCGTGACGGGCTGCGTGCCCATGTGCGGCAGGTCGGGTGAAAAGCCGTGCTCGTCCGAGCCGCCGGACACCAACAAATCAAATTCGCGCGCCAGCTTCAGAAAGTGGTCGCGGGCGTCGCCGGTGGTGTGGCGGTGGTAGACTTCCAGCCCATCGATGCCCAACTCCACCAAGCGCTTGACCCGGTCCGCGCCGATCAAACCCGCGCCGCACTCGATGCCGTGCGGGTGCGCCATAATCACCACGCCGCCCGCCTCCCGGATCACGTCGATCAACTCGGCAATGGGGAACTTAGACAGCCGGACGTGCTGCCACTGTTCGGCGAACAGCGTGACCGAAGTGTCGTAGTCCGCCGCATAGCCCTTATCTTGCAGCACCTCACGTAGTTGGCGCGCCCCGGTATAGCGCGGATTCTTGGCCTTGACCTCCTCGACCGTGACCGGGTACCCGGCGGCGGTCAGGCGCTCGCAGCACTCGGCCACGCGCGCCGCGATATCGGCCAGCGTTTCGGCCTCGACGCGCTTGAACGCCGTGTGCTCCAGGTCCACGAAATAGCCCAGCACGTCCACGTCGCCACCCCAACCGGGCCGGTAACATTCGTCCCAGCGCCCGGTGAACTCGATGGCCGGGATCAGTTCCAGGCCAAGCTGCCGGGCGACCGGGATCGCGGCGCGCGCACCGTGTGCGTTGTCGTGATCGGTGATGGCCACCACCGACAGCCCGATCTCCTTCGCGTGGCGCAGCAGGTGTTCCGGCGTGGCGGAGCCATCGGAATAGGTGCTGTGCATGTGCAGCTCGCACCGGAAGCCGCTAGTCGCCATCCGACTCTCCTGCGTCTGACTCGGCTGCATCATCTGCCGGCGGCTTGACGCGCACGCCGTTGACGGTGTAATTCAGGATCGAGTCCAGCCCGACACCCAGCGCCAGGCCCGCCGTCATCGTCACCGGGACCAGGCCCACGAACACGCCGACCAGCGCGCCCAGCGCGATTCCGATCAGCGTGGCGATCCCGGTCGGCCAGGGCCGGGTGGTGGATGGGGCGGTGGTGGGTGAGGGAGTCATGGGTAAAATCACCGAAAAGCTGCGAGAAGCCCCTGGCTTTAGCCATGGGGAGGAAAGCGGCTCGTTCGGCGAATGTCGGACTTCAGTCCGCCGTGAAGCCGAATGA
>JAADYV010000457.1 GCA_010092855.1 Chloroflexota bacterium
ATCACCTGAGCGCCCATCAAAGCAGCGGCCCGTGCGTACTCATCGAACGTCGGGCCGATGATGAGCACGTGATCACCGGGACGGATGAAGGCTAGGGCGATCAACCATAGCAGTTCGGCGGTGCCATTTCCCACCACGATCTGATCCAATTGTACATTAAAGCGTTCAGCGAGTGTCCGCCGCAGCGCGAGAGATTCTCGGTCTGGATACCGGTCCAGCGGGACGGTCTGCAACACATCACGGACCATTGGTGAAGGCCCAAAGGGATTGCTGTTGACGCTGAAGTCGAGGATAGCATCTGGTTCGAGGCCCAGGTGGTCCAGTTCGTTGAAATCAAGCGCGCCATGCTGCGCAGACGGCGCACGTAGAACCTCAGGACGCGGGGAGATCGGGCGGTGGTGGTCAGTCATGCGTTGCCGCCTCGGATTTGGGGCGCAGCGCCAGAATTGCTAACACTATTCCGGCTAGCAGCGTCGCCATGCGGACCAGCCGTACCGCGCGGCGAATGTCCGTGGCTTCGGGCTGGCGGCTGCCTGTACCCAGGCGGTAATGCCCGACTTTTTCGAGTTCCACCCCCAATGCACCTGCCATCGCGCTCATAGGATGCCCGGCGTTGGGGCTGGCCGTCACCGCGTGATCCCGCTGCCAGATGTGCCGTCCGCCGCCTGGATCATCACCGGTCAACGCGGCAGCCAGGATCAATAATCCGGCAGTGAGGCGCGCTGGGATCAGGTTCGCCAGATCGTCCAGGCGGGCCGGAGCCTTGCCCAACCATTCGTGCCGTTCATCGTGATAGCCCAGCATCGAATCGGTTGTGTTGAGGTAACGGTAAGCCAGCGCGCCGGGCAGTCCGCCCATCGCATAAAAGAACAGCGGCGCGACGACACCATCGGACTCATTCTCAGCCACCGACTCGATGGTCGCGGCGGCGACCTGGGAAGCTGTAAGCTGTGACGTATCGCGGCTGACCAGGTGCCAGGCCACCAGGCGGCGCGCTTCGGCCATATCGTCATTTGCCAACGCTGTCTCGACCGCGTTGGCCGCCGTCGTCAATCCGCGCAGCGTGAAAACCAGCTTGAGGATCAGCGCTTCGCCCATCCAGTTAACGGGAGCGGGCAAACGCTTCAGCCCCCATACAACCACGCGCCCCAGGACTGCCACACTCATCGAACCGCCGACCGCGATCATCGTTCCATAAAGGAACCGGGCAGCGCTGTTCTCTTTTGGCGCGTGGCGCTTGAGCGCGGCAATGACGGTGCCCATCCAGGCAACCGGGTGAAAGCGGTTAGGCGGGTCACTGACAAGTTGATCGAGGATAAGCGCGACTGCTAGTGCGCGACTACGGTAAGTGTTCATTAAACGTTTTTCCGTCTGTCGGCGACGAATGATGGCGGATTGTACAAAGATGTATATCAGAACTCAATACCCGGCTGGGCCAGGATTCCCTGGTCAAATGGGTGTTTGACTTTGCGCATATCCGTGACCAGGTCAGCGAATTCAATCAATTCAAACGGTGCGTCGCGCCCGGTAATCACCAGGTGCAGCGTGGGCGGCTTGTGGGCGTGCAGCCAACCAATAGCATCATTCGTATTGATCCATCCAAACTCTAATGCATAGGTGAATTCATCCAGGAGAATCAGGTCGTATTGCCCGCTGGTGATTTTCTCCTGCGCGAGAATCCAGCCGTAAAGCGCTTTGGCAATAGTTTCGTCTTTATCATTTGTAGTCCAGGTAAAACCGTCGCCCGCGCGGTGCCACTCAACGCCAAGCTGTCGGGCAGTTTTCATCTCGCTGCATGTTTCTTCGGGGCGCTTGATAAACTGGATGGCACACATCTTCCAGTTTTGTGCCCATCCGCGCATCATGATGCCAAGCGCAGCGGTCGTCTTGCCTTTGCCACAGCCGGTATTGACGATCACAAGTCCTTTTGCACCGTTGGTGTTCATGCCTCTTCCTCTTGCCGCAAGAAACGAATCAAACTGCCCAATGAGTCATGCTCGTGCGCCTGGTTACCGGTGATGGAACGCCAGCGGGTCTGGCTGTTCTGAGTCATCAATTCGACGCGCCGTTGGGCCGCCGTGTCTCCCGAATGGACGTGGAAGCCCTCGCGTTCGAGGGCGCGCCGGGTCCAGAGCGCAGCCAGGCCATCCCCAATCAAATCGACTGTGCCGGTTTCCGGGGTAAGGATTTTGAATGCGCCGGAGTGCTGGTCGAAGATCACTCCTTCGCTGCGGAACGTCGCCTCGAACGCGCCGCTCAGGACCAAGTCCTCCGGTGCTCCCACCTGGAGCACGCCTTCGCGGGACATCAGCCAGATCGTGTCCGCGCTGCGCAGCGCCAGATCAAGATCGTGGGTCGAAAGCAGGATCGCGCGCCCGGTGGTGCGCGACAGGTGGCGCAGCACGCGCATGACCTCGACGCGGTTGGGCAGGTCCAGGAAGGCGGTCGGTTCATCCAGCAGCATCACCAGCGGTTCCTGGGCCAATGCACGGGCGATCATAATCTTCTGCCGTTCGCCATCACTCAATTCGCTGACCGGACGCGCCGCAAGATGTCTGGCTCCGACGGTTTCAATCGCCCAGCGCACAACCTGTTCATCGCGCGGGCTGAGGTTGCCGGTCCAGTCTGTATACGGGTGACGGCCCAGCGCGACCAACCCGTAAGCCGATAGATTGCCCACATCGACCCGTTCGGTCAGCACGACGCTCAGACGGCGGGCCAAATCACGCGCGTTCAACCCGAAAACGTCGTCGCCGCCGAGCAGCACCTGCCCACTCAGCGCAGGCTGCATTCCGGCCAGGGTACGCATCAGGGTAGATTTCCCCGCCCCATTGGGTCCGATCAGGCAAACCAACTCGCCCGCGCGCAGTGAAAGCGAAATATCCTCAGATACGACCACTGGCGAGCGGCGCGGATGCGTATACCCCACGCTCAGGTCATGCGTGCTCAGTGCTGGGTCGCTCATGCTACCCCGCGAACGCTGTTCTGAGATTACTGCGCCGGATGATCACCCAGGCTACAATCGGCGCGCCAATCAAGGCAGTAATGGCATTCAACGGCAGCACCGTCTGGCTGCCCGGCATCTGGGCAATGATGTCGGCGATCAGCGCCAGCGTTGCGCCCAAAAGCGTGCAAGCTGGGACCAACACGCGGTGATCCGAGGTGTTGAAAAGACTGCGGCAGAGGTGCGGGACTGCGATCCCCAAAAAGCCAATGGGGCCGCAGAACGCCGTGATCGATCCGGCCAGTAGCGCCGCGCTCAGGATAATCCAGCGCCGCGCACGCGCCACATTTAACCCCATCGTGCGCGCATAAGTCTCGCCCAACAGCAGGGCATTCAATGACTTCGCCAGTACAAAGGCGACCGCCAGTGCCGCCAGGATTACCGGCGCGAGCACTTTCATCTGACTCCAGGTGACGCCGCCAAAACTGCCAAACGTCCAGTTGATGTAGGCGTGAATGCGTTCGGCGATACTGAAGTACAGCAGCAAGCTCACTAACGCGCCGGTAGCATAACCCACCATCAAACCCAGGATCAGCAGCGTCATCGTGTTGCGCACACGCTGCGCCACGACCAGCATTAACGCCAGCACGAGGCCCGATCCGATGGTCGAGGCCGCCACTAACCCGAAATTGCCCACCAATCCTAACCCGGCCAACATGGAGGTCGCCGA
>JAADYV010000458.1 GCA_010092855.1 Chloroflexota bacterium
CATTCGGAGAAGGCGATGAAACCGAACCGGCCCTGGTGAATGTGGGCGTCTTCACCCCGGATGGACAGTTCGCGCTCACCGGCGGGAACGATGGTTTCGTCCGGGTGTGGGACGTGAACACGGGCGACGAAATCGACCAGCTTGAGATCAAGATCGACGAAGACAGCGAAAAGAACCCGCGAGACCTTTGGGTAAACGCGCTCGCTATTAGCCCCGACAGCACGGATTCGGCAGCGCTCACGATCCTGACCGCGCGTGAGGACGGCATGGTTGACCTGTGGAACCTGGGGACGGGCGACCACCTGCGGCGCTTTGACGCAGAAGCCCCGGTAGGCAGCGTGGCCTTCAGCCCGGACGGGCAGCTCATCTTCGCCTCGACCGCAGCCGCCGAGATCATCGTATGGGACGTGAACACTGGCGAGCAGCGCTACCGGTTGTCAAACCACATCGGCGTGGTGCTCGTTGCGCAGTTCACCCCCGATGGGCGCTACATCGTGTCGTCGTCGGAAGATGGCACCGTCCGCCTGTGGGACCTGGAAAATGGCGGGCAGCAAATCCGCGAGCTGAATAACGGCTTGACCATCTCCGACATGGCCCTGACACCGGATGGCACCCAGGTGCTGACCGCAGCCGACGACACCACCGTGCGCCTGTGGGATATTGCCCCCATCACCCTGGACGAGCTTAAGTCCTGGACGGCAGATAACCGTGTCCCTGCTACCTTGACCCCGAAGCAGATTCAGCAGTACGGCATCCGCACGCCGGAGAACGGTGAAGGTTCAGCCGAAGAGCCAGTTGAAGAGGTAGTCGAAGAAACGGCAGACACCGGATCGTAAGCACGCTATCGCCTGTGTATCCTGGGGCGGTGTAGAAAACATGCACCGCCCTGTGAAGCACATTCGACTATAACCGCCCAGGTGCGGTATCATCGTAGATAGGGAACCCTGACGTGACAGAAGCCTGGAGTGAGCATGTCTGAGCGTGAAAATAGATTAGTTAGCGAGTTTTCTGAAAGCCTGCACCAGCTATCCGACAACACCAACCAATTGGGGACGATGTTGTCGCGCACGTTGCAAGCCCTCAGCCAACACGGGGTACAGCTTTCAGTAGACCTGGACGGCCTGGTGCGCGGGGTTCAGCAGGACCTGACGGTTGTGCAGCGGCGCAGCACCCGGGTAACCCAACAGATCAACCAACTCCAAGAACTGGTTGATACCGTGGCCTTGATCACGTCCTCGCTGGAACTGGACCAGGTGCTGGCCGAAGTTATGGACACCGTGATCCAGATGACGGGGGCCGAACGCGCATACCTGATGCTTAAAAACGAGGACTCGGACAAACTGTCGATTCGGGCCGCGCGCAACTGGGACCGGGAAACGCTGTCTGATGAGGAAGTAGTCTTCAGCGGCAGCGTGATCAATGCGGCGCTGAACGACCTGGAACCCATTGTCACCACCAACGCCCAGGGGGATACCCGCTTCCAGGAGATGAAAAGCGTGGTGCAGCACGGCCTGCGCTCGATTCTATGCATTCCCCTGGCGATGCAAGGCCGCGCGGTGGGCGTGCTATATGCCGACAATCGCATCGACAAGGGTATTTTCAGCCAGGACGACGTGCCGTTGCTGACTGCGTTTGGCATCCAGGCTGCCATTGCCATCGAAAACGCGCGTACTTTCGAAGCGGTCAAGGATGACCTGGCCGAAGCGCAGCGCGCCATCAAACACCTGCAAATCCAGATCGACCAGCAAAAGTTGCAGCAGGATGTCAGCGAGATCACGGGCAGTGACTATTTTGACCGCATCTCGCAGGCGGCGCGCGAAATCCGCCAGAATCGCCAGGCGCGCCGGTCATCCGGTACGGACCGACATGAATAAGTGCGGTTGTGGCACAGGCACTTCACGTCATCCCAGGGCAGTCGACCACTGCCCTCGTTTTTTGGGTGTTAAACGCCCACAATCCAGGCTACACTGATCCTATTGGCACCACCCCAAGTACATTGGATTCCTGATCTATATTGCCTAAGGAGCAACGAAATGGAAGTCACACTCAAACACCGCCCATCCTTTTCACTGGCCGTTGTGAATATGGCCCCGAATGAACAAGTCAAGGTTGAGCCGGGTGCAATGGTCAGTTTTAGCGATGGCGTCAACATCGAAACTAAAGCACAAGGCGGCCTGATGGGTGGGCTGAAGCGCATGGTGGCCGGCGAAAGCTTCTTTCAGAACACGTATACGGCCCCGGCCCAGGGCGGCGAACTCACGCTGGCCCAGGCGCTGCCTGGTGATATGGCTATTCTACAGATGGCGGGCAACGAGTTTATGTTACAGAGCGGCGCATACATGGCCAGCGAGATGAACGTCGTCACCGATGCCAGTTGGGGCGGGGCGCGTGGATTCTTCGGCAGCGGCACCCTGATTCTGCTCAAGGTCGGCGGGCACGGCCAGCTATTGATCGGCAGCTACGGTGCCATCGAGGAACGAGTCTTGCAGCCGGGCCAACGTTACACCGTCGATACGGGGCACATCGTCGGCTTCGACGCCAGCGTCCAGTTCAATGTGCGGCGCGTCGGCGGCTGGAAGTCTACGCTGCTTAGCGGCGAAGGGCTGGTCTGTGAAATGACCGGACCTGGTCGCGTGCTGATGCAGACCCGCTCGGAAGAAGCGCTGGTCGGTTGGCTGCTGCCCCAAATCCCGCAGTCCTCGAACTAGCATCCGGCTGAAATACCGGCGGGTGTCTGTTTGCCGCATGGTCACGACGTGGCATAATGTTGGGTGCGTTTTCTGCATCCAGCATTTTTTGTTTCAACTATTTTATGGAAGGTCCTA
>JAADYV010000459.1 GCA_010092855.1 Chloroflexota bacterium
GTAAAAAATCAGCAAAAACCGCAGCAGATGTGGCCCATTTACACAGCCTGACCTGTTTCCAGAAATTCCGCCATACGCTGGCGAACAACGTCCGGGCGCTGCGCTGGCAGCAGATGCCCGGCGTCCGGCACGATCTCGAACGAGAAGTCCAGCACCAGGCGGCGCAGGCGGTTTATGACGCGATCCACATGGCAGGAAATGTCGTGTTTGCCCATCAGGCAGAACACCGGGGCCGTGATGGCTTTCAATTCCTCATCGGTCAGCGTTCCCGGCATCCCGAAGCTCTTACAACGGCGACCAATTTCCAGGAAGAAATCGGCCATATCCCTGACCTGATCGGGGTCGGGTGATGGAGCGAGCAGGCGTCGCGCCATCCAGCGTCCGATCCAGTGTCCACCTGCCTGAAAAGGCCATATAATGCCCGGCAAAAAGGCAACCACTCCCTTTAGCGGCATACGTTTGAGGGAAATCACACCCGCCGTGCTGATAATGAAGGCTTTCGTCACGCGCTGCGGCGCATACGACGCGATCTTGAGTGACAGAAACCCTCCGCCTGAAATACCGGAGACAATCGCCTGGTCAATGTCCAGCCTATCGAACATGTCGGCAATCCACTCCCCATAAGCCGGACCGTTAACCGGCGGGCGAGTGGGGGCACTGCGTCCGAACTGCCCGATGACGTCCGGCGCGAAAACGCGATAGTGCTGCCGCAGCGCTTCCAGATTGATTTGATATCTGACATCAGTTGCGTTGCTGCCCCAGCCGTGAAAGTAGAACAGCGCGGGCAGGCCCTCCGGCCCGTCGATCAGAACGTGTGTTTTGCCATGGCGTGTATCGACGATGCGCGATTCCGGTGACCAGCCTTCCAGGGCCGCGTCATAGTGCGCCATCATCGCGGCGTAGCCCTCCGGTGTTTTGTACAGACTGCTGCTGTCAATCATTGGTTCCTCCTCCCCAATTCATTTCACCATAAGAGACGAAAAGAAGCAAATTGTGTTATAGCAGCGCCCCAGACGCTTAAGCCCTGGGATATAAAGGGCTACAAAGCGTCTTTTGCTGAGTACCTCGTGTGATATACTACAGGCAGTGCAGTCCCCAAAAGCAAGTAAGCGAAAATGCATATCATCCACAAAGCGTTCAAGGATCGTATCTGCCCCAACCAAAACCAGCAGGCCGCGCCACCCATCCAATGTAGACATGCGCGGTTTGTGTACAATTGGGGACGTAGCCGACGGCTGACACGCTGAAAACTGATCGCTTATCTTCGAAGGAGCAGCATGGCGAGTATATTTCCCTGGTGGGCGCGGCGCGGGCTGCGCCAGCACGTGGTCCGCGTGCGAACGGACTGGGTGCGGGCCGCGCAGGTCATCAACTATGGCCCGGTGGCGGCAGTGTGTTATGGCAGCCGTCCGCGCACCAGCTACCGGCGCGGGGTGGCCGGTGCGCTGGGCCTCACCGACGAGCAGGTGGTCTTCACCGGGCAGCGCAGCACGTGGTACAACACCGGCATCCCCTACACCGACCTGCGCTGGCTGGGCTTACGTCCGATCACGACTCCAACCTCGCGCACCCGCGCCCTGATCATCCATGCCTGGCGCGGCGATGACTGGCGCGTGTACACCTTCACGCTCGACGCACCGCTGGAGCTGGCCCAGTTCCTCAGCCGGGAAACCGGGCTGCCACTGCGGGAACTCAACGCGCGCGAAGACTTCGGTCCCGCCACTGCCACGCGGCTGTTCCAGGATATGCACGGCCAGTGGCAACCGGAATACGACGCCGACCTCTACCTGG
The DNA here is from genome assembly GCA_010092855.1 of Chloroflexota bacterium. Classification (GTDB taxonomy): domain Bacteria; phylum Chloroflexota; class Anaerolineae; order Aggregatilineales; family Aggregatilineaceae; genus TC-15. The sequence goes on from JAADYV010000459.1 coordinate 1,792, forward strand.
CCCCGGACCGGCTGCTGTTCGATTGGCGTGATCCGGTGGTATTGGCGAGTATGTTGCGCCTGGACGTGTACCCGCGGGGGGAGTTGCTGCGGATCGAATATGAGGCCGAATCCGGTGACCCGGCAGTGGTGGGGTTTGCCGTGCGCGGGGCCGAAGACTGGGCCGCCGCCATCGCGCGCCGCACCGCTGCGCCCCTGGCCATCCACTCTGGGCGCAAACGCAAAGACGACACAAACTGAGATTTTTGCCCGGTCCTGGCTGGTTTCTACAAAACTGCCTGGAATCAAGAAGCGTCCCAAACCAGAGACCGATTCCGCGCCGCAGAATTCGTGAGTTGGTTTCTGCGGCCAGTGAAATAGGCCACCAGCGTTGTCTCAAGTGGCTGAGTCATTCCAGTCCTGGCGTTTCATGAAGGACCGGGCGGTTTCCACCAGATTGTACTTGCAGGGATAGCGTGGCTTGCCCCAATAGTCGCGTGCCTCACCAAGCACATCCCAGTGAATGCTCATCAAGCGATACAGACGGAGCATCGAAGCCGTCATAGACGCACAGACGTGACAATACCCGCGCTTGCGCATTTCCTGCCAGGCAAAACTCATCAGTCCCAAGAAAAGCTTATGTTGCGCATCGCTGCGTTCTGCCTGGAACAGAATCGCTCGCCCAGTATCGACCACCTGTTGGGACGGCGTGATCTCCAAGCCGTACTCCGCCTCGGTCGGCAGGGGGCGATGGGGCGATGGGAAGACAAGCCTCCCGACAATTACCATACGTTCGTCCTCCCAGCCCACCATGTGCAGTGCCTCGTCGTCGTACTCATCGCACTCAAGCCCATCGGGCATGTCTTCTGGCTTGGCCCAACCTTTCTGGATCACTTCTGCGTAGCGCATGCGATAGATCGCCTCACGTTCCTTTGGTGTTTGGGCCAGAGCAAAGTGAACGTTTGGGCTGAGCCGCATAAACTGCTGGGTGAAAGCATCCCAGATTTCGGCAGCGCGGACCACCGTCAGGTCGTCAGGCATCGACAGCCTCTTTCCGGATCATGGGTACGTTCAGTATGCTGTTTCGTTTTCGCTGATGGTGCCCAGACTCACTACATCACCGAAAAGCTGCGAGAAGCCCCTGGCTTTAGCCATGGGGAGGAAAGCGGCTCGTTCGGCGAATGTCGGACTTCAGTCCGCCGTGAAGCCGAATGA
>JAADYV010000460.1 GCA_010092855.1 Chloroflexota bacterium
CCCACCAGCGGCTGGTCGTAGGGCTGGCCGCTGGCCAGGTCCCACAGGCGAATCACGCCATCGCGGTCTCCAGACGCCAGCAGGGTCCCATCCGGACTGAACGCCAGGCTCAGGAGGCCCTGGTTATGCCCAGCCAGCGGTTGGCGGGCCGGAGCGCGCGCCGCCACGTCCCACAGGATGATCGTTTCGTCGCGGCTGCCGGAAGCGAGCATCCCGTCCGGGCTGAAGACCAGCGCCGTCACCTCGTTGGTATGCCCCTCCAACGTCCCGGCGGGCTGCCCGACGCTCACGTCCCATAACCACACCGGGCCATCGGACGTGCCCGCCGCCAGCAGCGCCCCGTCCAGGCTGTAGGTTAGGCTGTCGATGGTGCCCAGTCCCACGTTGACTGGCTCACCGGCCAGCTCGCCGCTCATCGCATCCCACCACAGCAGGTCACCGTTCTCGTCCCCGGACGCGATGGTGTTTCCATCCGGGCTAATGGCAATGGCGTTGATGGCGTTGGTGTGCCCAACCAGCGGTTCCAGGGCCGGCGCGCCACTGTCGACATCCCACACGATCAGGATGGTGTCGTAGCTGGCGGAGACCAGCCGTCCATCGGGCAAAAACGCCAGACAACTCACCGGCTGCGCGTGCCCACTCAGCACCCGCACCTCGTCCGTTGTCGTGTTCACGAGCCGGATGGTGCCGTCCAGGCCGCCGCCCGCTGCCAACCACTGTCCATCTGGGCTGTAGGCTACCACCGTCAGGGCGTTACCTTGCTGAAGAGCCGGACCAACGACCTGGCGTAGCGCGTCTGGCGTTTCCAGGTCCCACACCAGCACCCGACCATCTCTGCCGCCGGAAATCACGGTGCGTCCATCCAGGGCGGGCACCACGCCCCACACGGTATCGACGTGCCCGTGCAGCACGATTCCCAGCGACTGGCCGGATGTGGCGTCCCAGACCAGGATCACGCCCGCCTCATCGCCGGAGATCAGCCGCAAGCCGTTGGGATCAAACGTTACCGTGCGTACCTCGCCTGTGTGTTCGGTGAGGGGATCGAACGCTGGTTGTCCCGTCTCCATATCCCACACGATGATCGTGCTGTCGGCGCTGGCCGAGGCCAGGCGCGTTCCCCGGCGGTTAAAGGCCAGGTCCAGCACCAGGCTGCCGTGTCCCATCAGCGGATCGCCGACCGGTTCCCACGTCGCCGTGTCCCACAGCAAAATCGCGCCCGCCTCATCGCCGGATGCCAGCCGCGTCCCGTCCGGGCTAAAGGCGACGCACAGCACCCCGGCACTGTGTCCCACCAGCGGATCGCCCAGTGGTTCGCGCGCCACAACATCCCACACTTGCAGCGTGCCATCCGCGCTGGCCGACACCAGCCGCATCCCGTCCGGGCTGAAGGCCACGTCGCGCACCTCGTCTGCCTGGCTGCCCAACAGGACCACTTCATCCTCGGCTACGTCCCACAGCCACACTTCCCCGGCCCGGTTGCCAAAAGCCAGCCACGCCCCGTCCGGACGGAAGACCAGTCCGTTCACGCGCCCGCCCTCGACCTGGATCACGGTGTCCCGGCGCTAGCGCGTCTCGAGGTCCCACAGCAGGATCGTGCCGTCGGCGGCGCTGGCGGCCACCAGCGTCCCATCCGGACTCAGTGCAACCCCGCGCACGGCAGACGTGGGCCCGTGCAGGTAGGCGACCAGGTGCGGTGTGGATTCCAGGGCGGAAAGCAGACTGTTACGCGCCGCAAAGGTGTCCGCTACCGACAGCGCTTCCAGGCTGAGCAGCAGCGCCTGATCGCCCTGCTCCATGTTGCTCAGCGCCAGGGCCGCCAGCTCCCGTGAGCGGGCAATATCGGCCAACCGGTCGGCTTCGTCGCGGGCTGCTTCTGCCAGTTGTCGCTGCTCGACAGCGTTCTGGCGCTCGTCGTCGGCCTGTTGACGAGCCTCGTCCGCCCGGTCGCGCTCGTCCTCGGCCACCGCGCGCGCATCTTCGGCCCGGTCGCGTTCGAGCGCGGTTTCTTCGCGGGCATCTTCAGCCTGCCGCTGGCGGTTGGCCGCAAACGCCGCCGACCCCGCCGAGAGCACGGTCAGCAGCACCAGCGCCGTGATAAACCAGCGCCGCAATCGTGCCGCGCGTTCCCGCTGGCCAATACTGGCTGTGACATACGCGCGCTCGTCTTCCGTCAGTGCCAGCACTGGAGACGCCGCCAGCGTCTCGAACTGGGCCAACCGTGCGCCACCCGCCAGGTAGCTGGGATGACGGGCAGCGGTGCGCCACTCGGCGGTTGCGGCGGCCAACCGCTGCTGAATGCGGATCGCGTCGCGGCTCTCGGCCAGCCACTCCTGCAAACGCGCCCACTGCTGGATCAGGGCTTCGTGTGCCACTTCAACCGTTGGCGTGCGCGTCTGGGGATCACGGTCGAAGGTCAGCAGCCGGTACTGGCCAAACGCATCCAGTACCGCGCGCATCGCATCCCGGTCGATGCCCGCCACCGCCATCAACTCTGCCCAGCGGATGCGCCGCCGCGTGTCTTCACCTGTCCCGCCAGGATTGACCAGCCGCAGGAATAACTGGCGCACGGCGTACTGTCGGGCGCTGTTCAGGCTGGTGAAGAGTTCCTCGGCCCGGCGCGCCAACGCCCCCAACACCCCGCCACTGTCCCGGTAGGCGGCCAGAGTCAGCGTTTTGTCCTCGCGTTGCTCAAACAACTCTGTCAGCGCATATTGCAGCAGCGGCAGCGCGCCCGGCTGCGCGACCACGTCGGCCACCATTGCGGCGACGAGGTCCTGTTCGGGAGCCAGGCCCGCACGATTGGCCGGACCAATGATCGCACCGCGCAGTTCGTCCGGCGACAGCGGCAGCACGACCTCGGTATGCGCACGCACCAACTGGCCAAATGTTGCATACAACAATGGGCGGTCATAAAAATCTGCGCGCAGGGTGATGATCACGCGCAGGCGGCTGTCCGGCTGGCTGACCGCCGCCGCCAGGCTCTCCAGGAAGGCGGCCCGCTCGGTTTCGTCCTCCACCAGCGTGAAGAGTTCCTCAAACTGGTCGATGAACAGCACCATCTCAGAATCGGTATCCGGCAGAATCTGCCCCACCGCCGTTGCCAGCCCGCGCGCACTGCCGCGCAACTGCTCGATCAGGCGCACCGACTCACCGAAGGTCACGCTCAACAGCGCCGTTTCCAATTCCTGGAAGGGCTGGGCACCGGGCACCATCTGGGCAAAAAACCAGGCATCCGACCCCGGCAGCCCGCCCTGGCGCAGATTGGGCAGCAGCCCGGCCTTGACCACGCTGGACTTGCCGCTGCCGCTGGGTCCCACGACGGCCAGAAACCGCTCCCCGGCCAACCGTCCGGTCAGGCGGCTGGTAAACACGTCGCGGCCAAAGAAGTCGGCAGCATCTGCTTCTTCGAAGGCGCGCAAGCCCTTGTAGGGGTTGCTGGGCGCGAGCGGTTGCGTAAACATGACCGTTTCGGGCGTACTGCCGACTGGTTCTGAAGTCGGGACGGCGGCAGACGGCGCGGTGTACGCGACCGGGCCGCTCTCCCCGCCCACCGCCTGCCGGAAGTCCACCGCCATGCTGATGGCATCGGGATAGCGGTCTTCAGGTGCTTTGGCCGTCGCGCGCAGAATCACACGGTTGAGGTCAAACGGCAGCTCCGGGTCATGGATTTGCAGCGGGGGCACCGGTTCGTACATGTGCTGCGCGATGAGCGTCGTGTTGGTGGGCGCATCAAACGGCAGTTTGCCGGTTATGAGTTCATACAGCACGATACCCAGGCTGTAGATATCGGTCTGGGGCATGGGCAGCTCGCGGCTGGTGCGTTCGGGAGCCATGTAGGCGGGGGAGCCATACAACTGGGAGTCTTCAGTCTTCGCTTCACCGCGAATGATGTCGCGCGCAATACCAAAATCGGTCAGGTAGGCGTTGCGCTCTTCGTCCAGCATCACGTTAGCCGGAGTGATGTCCTGGTGAATGATGCCCTGGCGATGGGCCACCGCCAGCGCAGACGCGATTTGGTCCACCAACCGGGTAGCAGCCGGCAGCGGCCAGGGCCCATCCCGCTGCACACTCTGGTAGAGGTTGCCACCGCGTAACCAGCGCATTACCAGGTAGGCGTTGTCCGGCTCGCGCCAGTAGTCGTAGAGCGGCACAATGTGGATGTGCTCCAGCCGCGCCACGAACTGCGCCTCGGTTTCGAAGCGGCGTACAAAATCCGGGTTGTTGGCGTACTTGGGCAAGATGATCTTGACCGCTACTTCGCGCTCGACCGACGCCTGGTACGCCCGGTACACCGCCGCGAAGCCCCCGACTCCCAGACGTTCGCGCAAGACATAATCCCGTATTTGCCTGCCGCTCAGGTCTTGCATGGTTGGCCCCCTAAAACTAAAACGCACCCGGGCAGGTGCGTTTGTTTGCCTGGTAGAGATGCAGCTAACCGATAACTGTCAGGCTGAGCGCACGGATGGTCGTCTCGTTGAGCCACACGCCGGTGAGGATCACCTGGTCGCCGATGTTGAGTGTTGACGGATTGAAAGCACCTGCCGGGGCCACAATCACGCCCGCGATGATAATGTCGGGTTCCAGGGCTTCGACCGTGCCCGTGATCGTGACCACGTCGTCGTCGTCATCGCCGTCATCGTCGTCATCGCCGTCGTCGTCATCGCCGTCGTCGTC
>JAADYV010000461.1 GCA_010092855.1 Chloroflexota bacterium
CAGCCAGGAGCGAGATCAACCGTATGGTGGATCGCGGGGAGTGGCCACAATATGACGGCGATCCGGTGCTGGACGGGCCGCTGGGCTATGTGGTCGTGCACCAGGACTGGGTGATGGCGCATGGCACACTCGATGAGCGCCGCTGGAACGGGGAAATTCTGGCGTTTTTCAACGACTACAACACCCGCTTATGTTATATCACAACCGAGGGCGATGCCGTCCTGTACCGCGCGATGACCCATCCGGCGGGCTGCCCGCCGCTGCTGCCCACGCAGACCGCGCCCGGCGGGTACACACTCGATCTCGGCCAGCCGGGTGACGAAGGCTTTGTGGGCACGGGCTGGTTCTGGGCAGAGCCGGACTTCCCCGGCGGGTCGGCGCGTTGGGCGGGAGACTATGCGCCCGCTGCCCCGAAATCCGAGCCACGTCGTGAAGCGCTGCTGTACGCCAGCCTGCCGCCGGGACAATCCTACACAGTGACCATCCGCGCCATCGCTTACTATACGCCGCGCACTGTGAACGTAACGGCGGCGAACCTGGTTGATGGGGAGGTAGTTGCCGAGAGTCTGGGCAGCATCACGGTCCAGCCGGGCGACTGGGCCGAATACACACTGCCGAACCCCATTCCGGCAGAACAACTTGCGGCAACCGGCGGCGACCTGGCGTTTTCCCTCGCGGCGGACGGCATCACCCCGGCGGGTGATCGCTGGCTGACGTTGGCCTACGACTGGGTGCAGTTCCGCGCCGTTGATCCTTGATCCAGCCACGTGTTGCACATCGTGCGTCCCTGGCGTATCCTAACGGTATTCAAACCGTGGAAGAAAGGCGGCAGGTCGATGGACGACAACAAGCGCATGTGGCGCATTTCTCGTCTGGATGCACAAATCCTGGTCACAGTGCTGGCGGTGGCGCTGGCGGCGCTGGCGTTATATGTGGCCTGGCGCAACGACCAGCGCACCGAGATCGTGGTGAACGAGGATGTCACGAACGAAGAAGCCACTGCGATCCTGGAGCGAGCCAACGATGCCGTTGCTTTTGCCGACAGCATCCTGAGCTTCCTGGAAGGCGCGTCGGTGGTGGTCGGGGCAGGGCTAGCCATCGGCGCGTGGATGCTGCGCAACAGCATTCAAAGCCAGATCGAGACCACCCGCGACTTTGTGCAGCAGACCGAAGCCCGCTTTGCCGAACGCGAGCAGGAGCTGACCGCGCTGGAAACCGACCTGAAGCAGCGTCTGGACACGCTCGTGACCTTCACCGAACAGCAGTTGGCCGGGGCCAAAGACGAGGCGCGCGCATCCTTTCGGGTGCTGTCGCTGCTGGTGCTGGCCGAACAGCAGGTGCGCGATCACAACCTCAATACTGCCCTCCGCACGCTGGAGGAAGCCTACGTGGCGGATGCTGATAACCAGGCGACCAACTACCTGCTGGGCTACCTCTATACCTCGCGCAAGCAGTTCGACGTGGCCATCGAGCGCCTGGAACGCGCGCTGGAACTCGACCCTGGCTTCGCACCGGCGCAGGCCGCGCTGGGGCTGGCGCTGCGTCGTAAAGGCGATGGCACGCACGATGATCCGACGGAACAGGCACGCTTGTGGGCGATGGCCGAGGCGAAACTATTGGAGGCGCTGGGACGCGACCCGCACCTGACCGACGCCGATGGCGAATCATATTTCGGCACGCTGGGCGGGTTGTATCGCCGCCAAAACCGCTTTGACGATGCGCTGCGTGTGTATGATGAAGCGCGCCGTGTTACGCCCAACTCGTCCTACCCGATCACAAACCTGGCTGCGCTGCACAAGCGTCTGGGGCACGATGATCAGGCCACCTTTTTCTTCGAACGGGTGGTGCGTGCCGCCGAACTGCAACTGGACGACGATCCGCGCGACTACTGGACGCGCGCCGATTATGCCCAGGCCAAGCTGGTGTTGGGCGACGTGGCTAGCGCAGTAGCCGAACTGCGCACGGTGATCGACAGCGTACAGGAGTATGGCCTGCTTGAGTCAGTGCGCAGCGGTTTGGCGTTCCTGGCCCAGTCGCCGACGTCGATTGAGGGCCTGGACGAGATGCTGGCGCTGGTCAACACCGCGCTAAGCACACGGGAGCAGCAGCCAAGCCAAAACCAAGACGCTGTAGATACCGTATGAGTATTCATTCCGATCCGGAGATTGCGTGCATTCTACAACTAGCCTTTGGCCGGATTGTGCCCACCTCGACCATTCCGCTGGGGGCGCACGAGCGCGGGGCCGCGTTTAAGCTGCACGATCCCGATTTGCCGCCGCAGGTGCTGCTGCTGCACTATCCACCCCACCAGCAGGCGCGCGCCTTCCGCGCTTTTACCGTGATGCGCGCGCTGCACCGGCACGGCTTCCCCGTCCCGGCGGTGTACTACCTGGGCTGGGGCTTTGCGACGGGCGACGTGCTGCTGCTGACCGATTACGTCGAGGGGCGCGGCGACGAGGGCCAGGTGCACGCCTTTTTCGCACGGGTGGGCATCAGTTTTGCCGAGACGCTGGCGCAGTTGCACGACTTGCCCTGGGATGACCTGCCGGACCTGGCGGTGCTGCCGCTGCGCTATTCGCTGACCGAACTGGGCGTGGAAATCCGGCGGTTGGGCACGCCCGAACTGCTGTACACGCTGGACTGGATCATGGCGCACCTTAACGCCGTGATCGAGGAGCCGTATACGGTGCTGCACGGCGAATATACGCTGGCCAATGTGCTGGCCGTGCGCACGCAAATCGTGGCTGTGCAGAACTGGGAAAACGCGGTATTGGGCGACCGCCGCATGGACGTGGGCTATGCCAGCGCTGCGCTGGGCACCTATGGCCTGGCGATCAGCAACCAGTTTGTGGACGCTTACGAAGCGGTGGCCGGACATGTCGAAGGCCGGACGTTCTGGGAGGTCTACGGCGCGCTGCGACTGCTGACACGGCTGACGGCGCACCTGGCCAAAGTCTCTCCGGAAGAAATGACGGCTACCCAGGACCAGGTCTGGCCCATCTGGCGCGGCCTGTTGGACTTTATCGAAGCGCGCGCGGGCCTGGAATTGTAGCGCAAAAATATCACCCCGGAGCGCTGGAACGTGGTACAATCGCGCGCAAATATCTTTAACCGCACCGGAAGGAAACCACAATTCTATGGATAACCGTATACAAAAGATGGCTCATGTGTTGATCAACTATTCCACCGCCGTCAAACCCGGCGAGCGCGTGCTGATCCGCAGCACCAGCCCTGCCGGGGAACCGCTGGCCCAGGCGCTGTATGAAGAGGCGCTGAAGGTGGGCGGTCTGGCATCGGTCTACATTCACATGAGCCAGGAAGACCCGATTGCGCTGGAAGCGACGAACAACGTGGAGCTGCTATCGTACATCAACCCCATGCTGGAACTGATGTACCGCGAAGCCGAGGTCATCATTCGCATTGAGTCCTCCGAAAACACGCGCAACCGCAGCGCCTACCCGCTCGATTTGCAGCGCGCGCGTGCCCAGGCGCACAACGAACTCATCAAAATCCAGATGCGGCGCGAAGCCGCCAAAGAACTCCGCCGCTGCACCACCCAGTTCCCGACCTTTGGCTATGCCCAAACTGCGGG
>JAADYV010000083.1 GCA_010092855.1 Chloroflexota bacterium
AGCTAGCAAAGGAGGTGCATTGGCAGGACAGTAACATTCATCGACACGTTTAGTCTTTGCACGACCCAACTTCCTATTAGCTGCATTAGTTCTGAGGAGCAAAAAATGTCTAAGATGTTCAAAGCTTTGGTCCCCGTCATGGTGTTAATGGCGTTGGTTGTGGTGTCTGTGGCTCCCGCCGGCGCTTCTGCCACTGCGGCCCAACCCATCGTGGTTGAAATCTTCGTTGGCGTCGGCACCGGCTCCAACCCCGAGCAACTTGATGCTCAGGTAGCCCTGGCCGACGAGTGGAACGCTTCCCGCGACGATATCCAGATTGAGTTCACCTTCCACGACAACACCACTGCGCGTGACGAACTGCTGACCCGCGTGGCGGCTGGTGATGCGCCTGCTATCGTCGGCCCGGCTGGCGTGCGCAGCGTGATGGAACTGAGCGACCTGTGGCTCGATATTTCTGACTATATCGAAGCCGACATGGACGAACTGGGCCTGGATGATTTCGATCAGTCCAGCTTTGGCCTGTACGAATTGGGCGACGAGACCATCGCAATTCCGCTGGGGGTTTATCCCTCCTTCGTGTTCGTCAATGAAACGCTGTTTGAAGAGGCTGGCGTGGACCTGCCCCCGACGGCTCACGGCGAATGGACCTGGGACGACCTGCGCGAAAAGGCGATTGCGCTGACTCAGGACGAAAATGGTTACTTCGCAGATGAAGCAGACTTTGATCCCGAAGCGATTGAAGTTTATGGCTACATGCCTTTCTGGACCAACTTCCGCGCCAGCACCGTTGTCTTCAGCCCGCCGGATGCCGGCGTTGCATTGAACGAAGATGGCACCGCAACCGCGACCTTCAACCAGGAAGCTATTCGTCAATCGGTAAACTTCTACCACAACGGTATTTTCGTTGACCACTTCATTCCCACCGCGGATGCTGAAGGCGCCATCGGTGAGGGCGTGACCAACCCCTTCACGTCGGGCCGCATTGGTATGGGCATCAGCCACACCTGGCTGTTCTGGGGTGTGCGTGACGCCATGACCGCCGGCAATTTCACCGATGACTGGAACGTCTACCCGACTCCGACCGCTCCCAACGGCGTGACCACCGCCCGTGTCCACGCGGATACTTTCGCGATCCTCAAGGATTACGATAATCCGGATGCGGCTTGGGAAGTGTTGAAGTGGCTGACTTCGCAGGATATCGCACTGGAACTGTGCCAGGTCTATGGCTGCCTCCCCGCCCGCCTTTCGGCCCGCGCTGACTGGGAAGCCTTCTGGCTGGAAGCTTTCCCACAGCTCGACCTGAACGTGGTCTACGAAGCGCTGGAATACCTTGATGCGCCGAACCACGAAGGCTACATGCCCAACTTTGCCCAGGCTTGGGACGCGCTGGAACTGTACTGGGGTTCGCTGCGCTCCGATCCTGACTTCGATGTCGAAGGGGAACTGGATGCGGTGAACGCCGAAGTCCAGGCCCTGTTCGACGAAGCAATGACCGAATAGTAAGAATTACGTGTGTGGGGGGCACCTCCTCCCACACACCCTTTCTCTAAATGTTGCTTTGTGCGATGTCCTTTTGTGGTCGACCGTGTTCCCCACCCCTTCTTTTTCCCCGCAAATCTTGTAGGATTGGGCGATGACGAACACAGGTTAAGATACGCCGAGGTTGAACGATGACAACTCAAACTGAATCTGCAGTACAACAAAAAACCCCGGTGCCAGGCGATACACAGCAGGTGAGATGGACGCCCAGGCGTATTCAAGCCTTGTGGGGGTATTTCTTTCTCACGCCCTGGTTTTTGGGTTTCTTGCTTTTCTGGGCAGGACCCATGGTGGCTTCACTCGTCTTATCGTTGACAAACTACAGCATTAAGGCCGACAGAGACACCGAATTCATCGGGTTTGACCACTATGAAAAGATGTTTTCGGTCCAGTTTAAAAGTGAGGAAGACAAATCTAGCTTATACGCACGCCAGGTGACGTTGGCCTATGGCGACCAGAACCTGCCTGTTTACAACGTCCAGGTCCCAGTTGGCGAGTTATCCAAGGATCTGACCCTCACGGAGATATTGCGGGCAGCAACAACAGGCGAACTGAAGATCGAAACTCAACAGCCGATGCGACTGGCGCTGTTGGCCGAGGAAGATGGTACGGCAACCTACCTGCGCCTGCCCGACGACGGGTCAGCACCAGGTGATCCAGACGCATTGGAACAGATCGCGCTTTCCAGCGCCAGTGTCGTAGCGGAACCACTGCTTGAACCAGAAACCGAGTATGCGGTCTATCTGCTTCCCACAATGATCGGAGCGGATACGTCGGAGACAGCAGACACAGCAGACGAAGCAGAGGGAACGGAGCTTTCGGGCGAAACCGGCGCAATAGATACAGCAGATACAGCAGACGTAGCAGATGCGCCCGACGCAACAAACACAACAGACGAAGCGGACACAACCACCGAAGGCAACAAGCGCGAGCATTTGTTGCTTGTAGAATCCGCAGACGGGGCAACAACCTGGCTTGACTTGAATGACACTGCGGCTGGTGAATTCACCTTGCCAACCTTCCCAGACGAAGCCGAGCGCGCGCAGTTTGTGCCCTTCGATGACGGGTACAGCAACGTTTTCGACATCGGCGCTTTGCACTTCGGGGCTAGGGACTACCGGTTCTGGAAATCGCTCCAGGTCACGCTAAAGTATGCGGTTTTTGCACTGCCAGCGACCCTGGCCCTGGCGTTGTTCTTCGCGGTGTTGACCAACACCCAGGTGATGGGGGTGACCTTGTTCCGCACCCTGTTCTACCTGCCAACCGTTATTCCGCAGGTGGTAGCTGCGACGGTTTTCCAGCAGTTCCTGCGTGATGCGGATGGCTGGTTGAACGTCTATTTCCTCGACTTCGTAGGTATCAATGGGCCAGACTGGTTGAATGATCCGGCCTGGGCGACCGCAGCCTTGACTTTGATCAGTACCTGGGGCATTGGCACCGCCATGTTGATGTTCCTGGCTGGGCTGCAAAACATTCCTACTGAACTGTACGAGGCATCGCGCGTAGACGGAGCGAATTTCATGCGCCGGTTCCGCCACATTACGATACCGATGCTTTCGCCCGTGATCCTCTACAACCTGGTGATTGGCCTGGTCGGGACCTTCCAATACTTTACTATCGCGTACACCCTGACGGTGAACGCTACCGGAAATCCTTACGGGCGCGAGTATTCGATGTTCTTCTATAACACGAACATCTACCACACAGCCTATGCACAGGGTGAGATGGGTCAGGCTTCGGCCCTGGCCTGGGTGCTGCTGGCCGTCATCCTTGTGGTTACTTTGCTGGTATTCCGCTCGTCCACCCGTTGGGTCTACTACGCAGCCGGGGAGGCCTAAAGATGAATCGCATACTCAACATGTTCCGCAACCAGGAACGCAACCAGCGTAGCTACCTGGACATCGATGCCTGGAAATACCTCGGCTCTGGTTTGCTGCTGATGTTTATGATCGGCGTCGCGTCGGTCTATCTTAGCCCGCTGCTCTACATGGGCAGCACTTCGCTCAAAAGTCAGAAGCAGTTGGCTGATCCCGACGATCACCCGCTCATTCCCCGTTCGCCGGAAACATACCTCACTACCGAGAGGGAATTCATGACCAGCGAGATCGAGGGCAGAGTCCGGTCTCCTGAAGCCATTGAGTATGGTGGTCAGCATTTGTTGGTCTACGAGCTGACGTTTCCTGTTCGGGAAGACGGTGAATACGTCCTGCTGAACCAGACGGCACAAACCATCACTTACCTCAACCTGGCCGATCCCGAAGCGGGGCCGGTTACCTTCAGCGTCGATGATATAGCCACCCAAAGCCCAGCATTGGAACCGATTGACGCAGGCTTGTCCGTCGTAGGGCTAGAGAAGTGGTTTCGCTATGAAGGACAAGAGTACCCGATCTTCAACGTCGAGTTTGCTGTGCGCGAAGATGGTGACTATGCCTTACTCGAGCGAGGAACGAGTACGGCTACTTACCTCAACGTTGACGACCTTGAAGCTGCCCCGCTGGTCCTGATGGAGAATGACATTATCGAGGAATCACTGAATACAACTCGCAGTGCATTTCAGGGTCTGAATCCCTATCTCGTTGATGTTGATGGCGAGCTGCGACCTGTCGGGCTGTTTGACATTGATAATGACACGTTGGTCGTGCGTGGTATCGATCTCGAAGCGTTTGTGGTCGTTGAGCAACATGCCGATCAGCTTGCCAATCCTATCCCCGCCGCGTCCCAGTTCACCGTACCTGACCTGAATGGCCTTAACCTGTACCAGATCAACGTTGATGGGGTAGATACTACGGTTGGGCTGCTGACGATTACAGAGGACGACGTACTGAAATGGCTAGACTTCGAAACGTTCTCCATCATCGAGCAGCCCGTCTCTGAACTGCCCAACGCCACACCAACGATGACTGACGTCATCAAGACAGCAAACTACAACTACGATGGCCCGCTTCTGTACGAATACGAAGGTCAGGAGTATGAAGTAGTCCTGGCCCCGTATCCCGATCCACCGCGCAAAAGCCGGTTTGCCTTACTTGAAGATCGGGGCGATAGTGGGCTGTTCATAGATATACGAGCAACTGATGCAGAACCGGTTGAGCTTGGCCCCGACGAACTGCTGGTTCCAGTGGGAAGATTGGAACGTGTTCGCTTCTTCGTCAGCCAGGTTGTGCCAATCTACAAGGTTGAAACACCTGAGGGTGAAACAAAAGAATATGGCTTCGTGGTAGATGAAGGACAAGAGGATGTAGCCCCCGAAGAAAGAACAGGTCTATGGATAGATCTGGAACAACCAAACGCCCCTCCATTTGACCTGGAAATCTCAGTGGCTGACCTTGAGTACGCTTACGTCGAAGAAGACTTCGACCTCTACAAGGTCCCCATGCCGGATGGCGACGAGCGCCAGCTCGCGCTGCTGAACCAGAAGCAGGACCTGGCTTTGTTCATAGACCCCGAAACGGATGAACCCCTCGTTGTGCAAACTCGTACCCGAGGCCTGGAGCGCTTCTGGCAATTCGAATGGCATCCTGATAACTTCCGCGAGGCAACCGACTACGCCGACTTCAACTTCTTCCGGTTGTTCCGCAACACGATGTTGATGTCGGTTATCGGTGGCTTTGGCGCGATGGCGTCAGCAACGCTGGTGGCCTACGGGTTCACACGTTTTAACGTTCCTTACGCCAACGTGTTGTTCATCATACTGCTCTCGACCATCATGCTGCCCCCGCAGGTGACGCAGATTCCAACCTTCATTGTCTACCAGGAATTCGGCTGGATTGGTACACTCTTGCCGCTGATCGTGCCGCATTTCTTCTCGAATGCGTATAACGTTTTCCTGCTTCGCCAGTATATGATGGGTATCCCGCGCGAACTGGATGATGCTGCCCGTGTGGATGGGGCCAATCCCTTCCAGATTTTGTGGCACGTCATCATTCCCTCGTCGATTCCGGCGCTAGTTGCCGTGTATCTGTTCCATTTCCTGTTTTCGTGGAACGACTTCCAGCAGCCATTGATCTACATCAGTGGGAACAACGAGAATCAGGTTCTGGCTGTAGGGCTGCAAAAATTCACCCAAATCTATTCTGGTAATCCTGAATTGATGATGGCTGCCGGGATTATGACGATGGCTGTACCACTGCTTATTTTCTTCTTTGCCCAGCGCATCTTCATGCAGGGCGTGGTTATCACAGGAGTTGAAAAGTAATGAAGCGTCTCTTCTTGCTGATTACGCTGCTGTCCCTCGTTGCTGTTCCGGGTCTATCGCTGGCCCAGGACGGTGGAGATAACGAACTGGTGCCCCCCGGCGAACCAGGAGAATACCTGTACATCCCCTTCCCGGTAGGGATCACGGTGGATGGCGACATCTCCGAGTGGGAAGGCGTGCCCTTCTACACCGTCGAACAGGGTCCGATGCTCTCCCCCGACCCGGCAGAAAACGGCTCGTTTACTTTTGCCGTTGCCGCGGACGCTGACAATTTCTACATCACGATGACCATGCCCGACCAGAACATCATCGCCGGGCAGCACGGCAACGAGTTTTGGAACGAAGACTCGCTGGAATTCTACATCAACGCTTCGGGCAACTTCTGGTCGCGCGTCTACCTGGACGGCATGTACCAGGTCAACATCAATGCCGCCGACATCGGCAACACCGATCCCGCTGCGCTGACGCTGACCGGCGTTCGTGCCGACACGCTCTCCGTCAACGGGTTTGTGTTCGAAACCGAAGATGGTTGGGGCTTTGAAGCTGCCGTGCCGCTGGCCAACCTGATCGAAGTGACGCACGGCACAGAAATCGGTTTCCAGGCTCAGGCCAATGGCGCATCAGAACGTGATCGGAACGTCAAGCTCATCTGGTCCAATGCTGATACGGGTGATTCCTCGTGGCAGAATCCCAGCGTTTTTGGGCGCGGGCTGTTCTACGAAATCGGCCAGACGGACGTGCCCATGCCCAGCGATCCCCCTGAAGATGTCGATATGGCTTTCGACTGGGGCGGCATCGCCTGGGACGAAATCGTTTCCTCCACCTGGGAAGGATACAAGGAGAACTACATCTTCTGTGGTGAAAACTGCGGTGACAACATGGGCCTGGTCTTTGATCCCAACATGGAATACCAGGCCGTCAGCGAGGGCATTGGTTACGGCATGTTAATGGCCGTGATGATGGACGACCAGGAGACATTCGACATCATCTACGACGCGGCCTACAGCATCATGGTGGACGAAAACACCGGCCTGTTGAACTGGCGGGTAGATAACACCGGCGAGATCACCGGCTACACCTCCGCCACCGACGCCGAAGAAGATGTCGCCGTGGCACTGATCTTTGCCCAGAGCCGCGTGGATCGTGGTGAATGGGACCAACATGCCACCATGCCCTACGGCGACCGGGCTAACGCCTTGATCGACGCGATATGGGCATACGAAGTGGCCGACGACAAATACCTGACACCCGGCGACGACTGGGGCGGCTATGGTCAGGAAATCCTGAATCTCTCCTACTTCGCCCCGGCCTGGTACCGTATCTTCGACCAGTTCCAGGGCACGGACCGCTGGAGCCTAGTCATCACTTACGGCTACCGCTCGCTGTACCTGACCGAAGGGGCTACTCTCGGCCTGGCTCCTGATTGGTCCACTTCCGATGGCGGCCCGGCGTTCGAGTATTGCGACGAGAATGATCGTGCGCGTGACGCCTGTCGCTACGAGATGTACTATGACGCCATTCGCGTGCCCTGGCGCATCGCTGTGGACTGCCTGTGGTTCGATGATTTCCGTGCCTGCAACTGGTCTCGTCAGAGCGCCGAGTTTCTCAACAGCTTGCCCGACGAGCAGTTCGCGCGCATGTATGACATGACCGGCGAACCCATCATCTCCTACCAAAACGAGCTGACCACCGGGATGTGGCTGCCGGCAGCGATGGCTGCCGAAGACGCCGACCTGACCGCTGCGCTGGCTGAGGACCTATACGGGTATGCGGGTAATGCGCTGACCGGAGGCTACTGGGGTGGTACACCGCAGTACTACTTCAACCAGAGCCTGGCCTGGTTTGGGGCCTCGCTGCTGTCGGGCGATTTCCAAAACCTCTACCAAGACCCTGAAAACTAATCACCTTTTGATGTTCCCCGGCTGTTTCGCATCCCCAGCCGGGGAACGTTTCTATCTACAGGAGTGATCATGCGTTACGGCCACTTTGATGATGCACGTCGCGAATACGTCATTACCCAACCCGATACGCCGCTGCCCTGGCTGAATTACCTGGGTACCGAAGCCTACTTTGGCCTGATCTCGAATACTGCCGGGGGGTACAGCTTCTTCCGCGATGCCCGGCTGCGACGGTTGACCCGCTATCGTTACAACAATGTGCCGCTGGACACCGGTGGGCGCTACATCTATCTACGTGACGATGCTAACGGCACTTTCTGGTCCCCGACCTGGCAGCCGACGCAAACCCGGCTCGACAGCTATACCTGCCGTCACGGGTTGGGCTACACCGTCATTGAATCATCCTACCAGGGCGTACAAGCCTGGCTGCGCTATTTTGTTCCCCTGGACGAAACGCTCGAAGTCTGGCAGCTCAAACTGGCCAATACGCGCGAGACTCCGCTGACGCTTTCGGTCTTTTCCAGCATTGAATTCGCGCTGTGGGATGCCCACGACGACATGACCAACTTCCAGCGTAACTTCAACACGGGCGAAGTCGAGATCGAAGACGACGTCATCTACCACAAGACTGAATACCGCGAACGCCGTGATCATTTTGCCTACTTTGCGTGTTCAGAGCCGCTGGCCGGATACGATACCCAGCGCGAGGCATTTCTGGGTGCCTATCGCCATTGGGATAACCCGGCTGCCGTCGAGAACGGGGTGTGCAGTAACTCCCACGCCCATGGTTGGTCGCCCATCGGCGCGCAGCAGGTCCGGCTCACGCTGGAACCCGGCAGCGAGCACACGGTGCTGTTTTTGCTGGGCTACCACGAAAATCCTCAGGACCAGAAGTTCGACCCACCCGGTTCGGGAACGATCAACAAAACAACTGTCAAGCCGATCATCGTGCGCTACCGGGACCTCGACACGGTTGAGCAGGCGTTTGACGCGCTGCGGGCCTATTGGGACCACGCGCTAGCGCCGCTCCAGGTGCAGACGCCGGACGAACACACCAACCGTATGGTCAACATCTGGAACGCCTACCAGAATATGGTGACATTTAACCTGTCGCGCTCGGCCTCGTACTTCGAATCGGGTGTGGGGCGCGGCATGGGTTTCCGCGACTCGAATCAAGATTTGCTGGGTTTTGTACAGATGGTGCCGGAACGCGCCCGCGAGCGCTTGCTGGACCTGGCCGCCACACAGCTTGAGTCAGGCGGGGCCTATCACCAATACCAGCCGCTTACCAAGCGCGGCAACGATGCCGTTGGCGACAACTTCAACGACGACCCGCTGTGGCTGATCCTGGCTGCTGCCGCCTATCTCAAGGAAACGAACGACTGGACGATCCTGGATGAGCCAGTGGTGTACGAGAACACGCCGGGTACCGAGCAGCCATTATATGACCACCTGCAGCGCAGTTTGCAGTACACGCTTAACAACCTGGGGCCGCATGGTCTGCCGCTTATCGGGCGTGCGGATTGGAACGATTGCCTGAACCTCAACGCTTTTTCCGAGTCGCCCGGCGGATCGTTCCAAACCACTACTAACCAGGACGGCAAAGTGGCTGAGTCAACCTTCATTGCCGGGATGTTCGTGCTGGCGGCTCGCGAGATGGGCGCCATCGCGCAGCATTACGGTGATGCCGCCAACGTCCAGCGCTACCAGGAGGCGGCTGTACGGATGGCAACCACCGTCTGCGAGCATGGCTGGGATGGTGACTGGTTCGTGCGCGCCTACGACAGCCTGGGACGCAAGGTTGGCTCGCACGAATGCGATGAGGGCCAGATTTTCATCGAGCCGCAGGGGATGTGCGTCATGGCCGGGATTGGGCTGGATGATGGCCGGGCGGAAAAAGCGCTGACATCCGTTAACGACCGGCTGGCCACCCGGCACGGCATCGTGCTGCACCAACCCGCCTTCACCCAATATTACCTGCACCTGGGCGAGATTTCGTCCTACCCGCCCGGTTATAAAGAAAATGCGGGCATCTTCTGCCATTCCAACCCCTGGATCATGGTGGCTGAGGCTATGCTGGGGCACGGCGACCAGGCCCATGATTACTACCTGCGCATCAACCCATCTGCCCGCGAGGAAATCAGCGAGGTTCACCGCAGCGAACCTTACGTCTACGCCCAGATGATCGCCGGGCAAGACGCACCGTCGCATGGTGAAGCCAAGAACTCGTGGCTGACCGGCACCGCTGCCTGGAACTACGTGGCCATCACCCAGTGGATTCTCGGTATCCGCCCGGCCTTTGATGGGCTGCAAATCGCGCCCGTCATTCCGACGGATTGGGACGGGTTCACGGCTACACGGGTCTTCCGGGGCACAACCTATCACATCACGGTCAAGCGCGAAGGCCCTGGCCAGGAAACCTCCCTCAGCGTGAATGGGCAAGCCATCGCGGGCGACATCGTCCCGCCAGAAGGTGACGACATCCACGTTGAGGTCACGCTGCGCTGATATCACACGATTTGGCAGCAAACGGAAAGAACAAGCCCGGTCACTCGAAGTAGCCGGGCTTTAAATTTCGGGTCGGGAATAGCGTTGGGCGTCAGGACGCGGCGTAGGCTTCGTTGTCGCTGGCGTCCTGGCGCTTCTCGATGCGATACATCACGTAGAATGCCAGCAGGCCCAAAATGCGCAAATAGAGATTGAATGTGGCCGGGGACGTGGTATCAAAGTTGATTGCTTCCGCGCCGTAGTACAACAGAAACGCCAGTCCGATGTTGTGCACCGTCTTGCCCGCGATTTTGGGCAGCGCGAACAACCGCACCGGATACTTCACCAGCGCCAGCGGCAGCGTTGTTGTGTCGTTGGGCACACCGGGAATAACTGCCGACAGGAACACGATCACGGGCGTGGTGCGGGGATGGTTCTCCAGGAACTGGCGCACACGGTCAAAAAACGACCCCTCGCTAATCAGGCCGCTGGTATCGCTGAGGTTGTAGATCAGCACGTAAGCGATCACGCGCCCGATGCCTGCCGCCACACCGATCACAATTCCGGCCAACACCAGGTAGCCCAACGACGGCTGTGCGCTGAGTGCAAACGTCATGGTGATGATGTTGTAGGGCATGTGAACCAGGACCACACTGTCGCCCACCAGGTTGACGATGAAAATACCGACCAAGCCCCAGGCGGCGAGTTCCTGCGCGGCTTCAGATACGACCACACCCGGCGTGTCGTAGTTTTCCAGCACCAGCAAAAACGTGATCGCCAGCAGTATATAGCGAATTTCGCGCAGATACTTTCGCATAACGGACGGTCCTGTTGCCACAACAGGCGGCATTATACCTTATGGGTTGATTTCCCACACATCCAGCGATTGTAAATGAGCCTGCCCGATGATGCCCACTCCCAGGCTGTCGGCGCGCGTGGGATAGACGCGGCTGGTCAGCGCCATGCGCTCGTTGGCGAATACTTCGATCACCGACCGGTCCACCCACACCCGCAGTTCCAACGCTTCACCTGGTGCCAGCGCGATAGGCCCGCCGTGCGGCTCGCGCTTGACATCCGTGCTCAGGCTGGATTGGTCGCGGTTGATGAGCAGTGCGCGTGTTTGGGGATCATACGTGATGCACGTTTCCTCCTCGCCGTCAGGTGAACAGCGCACCCTCAACCCCACCGGTTCGGTGGCGCTGACGGCAAAGGTAGCGCGAATTTCCAGGCAGTCACCGGGCACCACTTCGGTATGATGTCGCCCGCGCAGCTTTTCCACTTCGGGAGCCGGAGCGACGCATAGATCGCCGTCCGCACCCAACGTCAGCACCCGCGGCAGCGACTGCGCCCCGGCCCAGCCGTCTGCCCGGATCGCGTCGTCGGTGCGGCCTTCCAGCAGCCAACCGAACAACACGCGGCGTCCCTGGTCATCGAGGAAGGCTTGCGGTGCGTAGAAGGTCAAACCCAGGTCAAGCAGGCCGCGTTTTTCCGGGGTGAAAACGCCATCTGCAAAGCTGCCCACAAAATAGCGCGTGGTGCCATCGGGGATCACACCGAACAACAGCACCCACTTGTCGCCAGCCTGGTAAAACACCGGGCACTCCCATGTTGTGCCGGTTTCGGCCACCTTACCAACGAACAGCGGTCCGACATATGTCCAGTCGACCAGGTCCGGCGACTGGTACAGCAGGATTGCACCGCCCACATCCTTGATGCCGGAGGCCAGCACCATGTACCACGTCTCGCCCTCGCGCCATACATAAGGATCACGGAAGCCGGTCACGTCCAGGTCGGGCGGCGGCGCGGCAATGACCGGATTCTGCGGGTGTCTCTGCCAGGTGCGCAGATCGTCATCGATGCTGGTGGCCAGGCACTGCACTTCCGGCCACACGCCGGTATACAGCAGCGTGGGCACGCCGTCGTGGTCAACCGCGCAGCCAGACCAGCAGCCGTCCTTGTCCGGGCCATCCGGCGAAGGCGTCAGGGCCAGCGGCAGGTGCTGCCAGTGGACGAGGTCCTCGCTTATGGCGTGGCCCCAGTGAATGTTGCCCCACAGCGGCCCAGTCGGATTGTGCTGGTAAAACAGGTGATAGCGCCCCTGCCACTGGATCAGGCCGTTGGGGTCGTTCATCCAGTTTTGCGGCGGCAGACAATGATACTGCGGACGATGTTGCACATTCATCAAACACTACTCTCCAATCAACCAACAGAGGCAATTCATGCCCAAACTCGAACTGCCCCTGTAGCATTTCACACTCTTGCGTCACGCGGCGGCATATGGCATATGCGCATATGAGCGCTAGCGCCTAGCCCAAGACCACCACCACCTCGTGTCTCGTTCCAGTCTCAAACAGGGGCAGCGTTTGGCCTTGGATGGCTTGCCCATCCACCGTTACCGACTGCACGCCCTTGCTCACGCCATGCGGATTCTGCACCGTGATATTCAGCGTTGCTCCTCGGAAAACGCGCGTCGTCCGGAAGCCCTCCCAGTCACGCGGAATGCAGGGATCAATGCGGAGCCCAGCGTAGGTCGGTTGCACGCCCAGGATGTACTGCGTCGCAGCACGGTAGACCCAGGCTGCGGTCCCGCTCAACCAACTATTGCGTGCGGCCCCAAAACGCGGATGTTCGTCGCTGAGAATGTTCTGCGCATACACATACGGCTCGCACTCGTACTCGTCGATTTTATCATTCTTGGCCGCCGGGTTGATCTGGTCATAGTATTGGAAAGCGCGGTCGCCATTGCCCAGCAGCGTCTCGGCGATCATGACCCAGGGGTTGATGTGCAGGAAGATGCCACCGTTTTCCTTCGCGCCAGGCGGGAAGGTGCTGATGCCGCCAATCTCCGGATCGTACCCGTCATAACCCGGCACGCTGACCTTGATGCCGTTGCGTGTGTTGGTTTTCTGATGAACCTGGTCCAGCGCCATCTGCGCTCGTTCCCGTGTCGCAAAGCCAGAGAGCACCGCCCACGACTGGGCATTGGTATAGAACTGCCCTTTGTCATTGGTGTGGGAGCCAATTGGCTGGCCCTCAGCCGTGAAGTAGCGCACATACCACGCGCCATCCCAGGCGTGTTCGTTGACGCGCGCGGCCATTTCGTCATAATAGCCCTGGTACTTCTCAACCTCGGCAGTATGGTCCAGGTGTTGGCATAGCTCGATCAACTCCCGCAGCGCTGCGCCATACAAATTGGCGATAAACAACGACTCTGCGCCGGTGGGCAGGTTGACCGTATCGTTCCAGTCTGCAAAACCCAGCAACGGCAGCCCGTGCGCGCCGACATTGCTGCGCGTGAACTCGATACCACGCCGCATGTGTTCTAACACGGTGCTGGACTCAATGGGCTGTTCGTCGCGGTCCTTGTCATAAAACGGCACGACTTCGTCCAGGTAGGCAAAGTTGCCAGTTTCCTTAATGTAACCGCACACGGCCAGGATGATCCACAAGTGGTCATCGCCATAATACTTGGGCCGGTCTTCATCATCGCCGGAGTCACCGACGGTTGCGATCATGGTCAACGGGTTGTACTGGTGCATCCCCGAACCATCGCGCTTCTGGACGTGCAGAATCTGCGTCATCAGTGTGCGCGCTTCTTCTGGCATGTGGGCCAGCACGCCCAGAATATCCTGCGAACTATCGCGGAAACCAATCCCGCGCGCCCCCAATCCAAGCTGGTACAATGACAGGTAGCGCGACCAGTTCTTGGTGATGAAACACTGGCGCGGGTGGTGCACGTTCAGCATACTGTTCATGCTGGTGTTGGGCGTCTCGACTTGCAGCGCCGCCAGGTATTCATCCCAGAACGCTGTTAGCGTGTCGAGTGCCGCGTCCACTGCCGCTTCATCCCAGAAGGTACGGATGCCCGGCAGCGCTGCGTCCACGTTGGGAGCCTGGGTGAGCTGCGTGATCAGACGCTCCGTTTCGCCTGGCTGGAGCGTGCCCAGGTGGTGCAGCAGTGCGCCGATGTTATCACCACGCAGCGCTTCGCTGTTGTTCAGCTCTAGTTGGGAGAGGCCGCGCGGATTCGCCCACGTCGCATATTCGTTCTCGCCCAGGAAGGCCCGCCGATCAGAATCGAACGACGATACCGGCAGGTTTGACGTAAACAGGTTTTCCGCCTGGCCCCGGTTCATGAAGGCGTATTGGGCCAGCACCAGCCGATTGCCGTCCTGCCAGTGCGCTTTGCTTTGCATGGTTTGCGGCACCCAGTCGGCATTGTTGAACTGCTTGAGGGCATCGAAGTGGGTATATTCCACCACCGGCACCGCATCCACGTCAACTGGCGTGGTGCCGATGTTGGTGATCCGGATGTCGCGGACCAGCCGCTGATCACCATGCGGGACAAACACCGTCACTTCGGTGCGAATGCCGTAGAACTCCGAAACAAGGCGCGTATACCCCAGCCCGACATGGCACTCGTAGCGATCATACGGATCGAGCGTGGGCACAAAATAGGGCGAAAACACTCCCGCTCGTTCCCCACGCCGGTACCGGATATAAAGCGTTTCGCCCTTGAAGTCTCCAGCGGGCAACTGCGGGATATATTTGACGATGCGGTTCACCGCCGGGTCGCCTTTGCAGATCAACGAGCCGCCGGTGTGGTCCACGAACCCACCAAACGCCAACGTGCCCACATAGTTGATCCACTTCAACGGCGTCCGGGGATTGGTGATCACGTATTCCCGGTTTGCATCATCAAAATAGCCATAGGCTGTCATGCCGTGCTCCATCTTCTCGTGTGATACGCAACACTACCGGGTCATGCTGCGCGATAATCCACAGATCCGTCCCGCCCAGTCCTCGGCAGCAGCGCGCGCGCCTTCAAAGAAATCTCCCTGAAAGGTTTCGCCGGCGTAGATGATCGAGCGGGTGACGCTGATGAGCGGCCCAATCCCGGTCCGCGTGGGACCATGCTCAACCGATGGGCGCAAATCCCCGCCCTGGACGCCCAACCCCGGTACCAGGAACGGCAGCGACGGTGCCCACGACCGGATGCGTCCTAAATCGCGCGCCTGGGTTGCGGCTGCTGTGATGCCTACCCGGTCCGGATATTGGTTGCCGAGCGTGTTCAACTGCGCTGTCACAAAGCGGAACAGCGGCGAGCGGTCGCTAGGCCATAGTTGGAAGTCGTTGCCGGTGGTATTCGCCGAACGAACCAGGACAAACGCCATCTTGTTTGCATAGTCCAGAAACGGCGTGACGGCGTCCATGCCCACGTAGGGACTGACGGTTACCGCGTCCGCGCCCAGCACGTCATACGCGAGCTGAGCATACCGCGCCGTAGTATACCCAATATCGCCAAACTTGGCGTCCAACACCACCGGCACGCCGTCGGGTACATGCGCAATGGTCTCCCCCAGCGCGTCCAGGCCAGGGCTGCCCGACGCCAGGTAAAAGGCCAGGTTCGGCTTGAAGGCACAGGCATACTCCGCCGTCGCCTCGACAATGCGCTGGCCAAAGGTCAGCAGGTCCATCCCCGCTGGAATCCGCTCCGGATTAGGGTCCAGTCCAACGCACAGCCACGAATCATGTCGTTGTTGAGCGTCTCGTAATTTTTCGATAAAGCTTTCAGCCATAATTTCCGTCCCAGCATAATCATTTTTAACGCTGATACTGAGTATACCCAAAGCGCCGCCGTCTGTTGAATTTCGCTTAACAAGGCGGGCATTTCGCCTGCAAAGGCGCATAGTTGCGAATAACGCACAAATGCCAACACGGTCCAAATCCGGTACACTATCCGCAGGAGGTGGACATGACTGTCTTGATTGCCATCTTGATTACCGGTGCCATCGTTTTCGGCGTGATGATCCTCGTCTGGGTCCTCGTGATTGTGTTGTTGCGCCGCCAGATGGAAATGGTGCAACGCCGCTGGACGGAGCAAAGCCTGGTCATCCATCATGGCCCCGAAATGGCCAATTACCGGGGCCATAAGAGCATGGCACTGCCGGTCAAGGGCAATGGCATTCTGGCCTTGACGGACCGCGACCTGCGCTTTGCCCAACTCGTGCCCCGGCGCGAATATGTTATCCCGCTCAGCGCTATTACCCGCCTCGAACATCCGCGTATCTGGGCCAGGAGCTCCCGGGCCGGGATGCCGCTGTTTGCGGTTTACTTTCAACAAGACGGGGAAGAGGACGCGATTGGGTTTGGCGTGCGTGACAAAAAAGCCTGGATTGACGCTATTGCAGCCGTCACATCAGCCACGCCGCCGGTTTCAACCCAGAAGAAATAAACTTCATGAAGCTAGGGGAATTTTGATGGAGTCAACCGCCTCGGTGTCAACTTCGCCTTCTGACACACAGACTACTCGTCGTGCGCCGCGTTGGTGGCGCTGGCTGCGCTGGTTACCCATTACGCTAATCACGCTGGTAGCCGTGGTGATCACGCTTGAGGTCACTTGGCGTCGGAATCCAGAGGCGATTCCGCTGAAAGCCTGCCAGTCTTCCGACACACTCGGTAACGCCTACTGCCAGACCCATTTTGACTACGATGACCCGCTGCGCCTGGGCTACGTGTTCAAACCCGGCTACAGTTTCGCTGGCGATTGGAATCCCGCTGATCCACTCAACGTCGATGCAGTGGACGAAACGTGCGGCCCTTTTCCAGACCACACGTTTTATTATACCTTCCAGGCCGACGACAACGGTTTTATCAACAATGCCACCCCCTGGCTGGACCAGTATGATATCGTTGTCACCGGCGACTCGTTCAGTATGCCCTTTGCGCCGGTGTGGTGGGTCGATGTGCTGGCCGAAGAAACCGGCATGGACGTGCTCAACCTGGGTATGAACGGCTGGGGCACAATCTCTGAGGCCGAAGCGGTGCGGATGTACGGTATGGAGCGCAATCCGCGCTGGGTCGTGCTGCTTTATTTCGAGGGCAACGACCTGTTCAACATCGAAGAATACCAGCGCCGCCAGGAATCAGGCTACGACTGGCGCACATACCAGCTTAAGCAGGTCGCACCACTGGAGCGCTACGTGATGCCGCACATGCTGCGCTACTGGCGCGACGAACTGCAAGCGGCGTTCCAGGACGAAGAGGAACCCGTCTGCCGCTACCCGATGACCGTTTCTACCAACGTCAATACCTTCGAGACGGTTTTTTTCACCCCGCATATCTTGCAGCTCAGTTGGACGCGCGATGACATCCTGGCGTCCGACGGGTGGACGCTCTTTACGCAGACAATCCTGGATTTGCAGCGCGATCTTGCCGCGCAAAACACGCGCCTGCTGGTGGTGTACGTTCCCAGCAAAGAGCGGCTCTACTGGCGCAGGCTGTGGGACGAGGTCGATGTTGGCCATTTCCTGGAATTGACCAGCTCGCTGCGCACATTTGCTGAACTGGATGCGCACATTGATGACCAGATGGCATTAGTCGAGGGATTCGCGCTCGCCAACGACATCGAGTTCGTCAACTTGACTGGGGAGTTCTGGCAGCGCACCATGATCGACGGCCAGGAATATTACAACTTTGCCGATGTGCACTGGAATGCCGACGGTAACCAGCTTGTGGGTGAACT
>JAADYV010000462.1 GCA_010092855.1 Chloroflexota bacterium
CAAAAGGGCAGGCGTGACCAACCACCTGCCCTCGTTTGATGTTTGTGCGGTAAGCGGGCTTACGCTTCCTCGTAGTCAGGAATCTCGTAGCCGCGTGTGCGCAGCAGTTTTTTGGTGTCGGAGAGCACCTTGCGGCCAATGCCCGAAATGGCAAGAATGGCCTTGTCGCCGCCCTCTTCCCAACGCGCCAGCAGGTCGCCAACGACCTCGATGCCGTTGTCGATGAAGATATTGGTGTAGCGCTTGTCCAGGCCCAGCTCCACAATCGGAACGTCGGGCGAGGTGCGTTCTTGCTCGGCGGCTTCGACTTCAGCGATCCGCTGGTCACGCACGCGCAGGCGTTTCATGAAGCGATCAACCTGCCCCTCGGTGTCAACAATACGCTGCTCACCGGTGTAGAACGGGTGGCAGGCCGAGCACACGTCGGTGCGGATTTCTTCTACAGTGGAGCCGGTGGTCCAGGTGTTGCCACACGCGCAAATCACGCGCGCTTCCGGGAACCACTTGGGGTGAATTTCGTCACGCATTAGTTTTTGTCGCCTTTCCTGCCACGTTTCCCACAACGGGGTGATGCGTGGCGGCTATGTGGCTGCTACCGGTACAGGGTTCAACCAGGCGAAAGCTACGCCTGGGCAGCTTCCTTTTGGGGCATTTCGGCGTACACACACACGCGCTTGCGATTCTGTGCGAACGTCTCGAAAACCACAAAACCTTCGATCTTGGAATAAATGGTATAGTCGCGGCCCATGCCCACGCCTTCGCCGGGGTGGAACTTGGTGCCCTTTTGCCGGATGATGATGTTGCCGGGGATCACGAATTCGCCGCCAAAGCGCTTGACGCCCAGGCGTTTGCTGTTGCTATCACGACCATTCCGCGAGGAACCGCCACCTTTTTTGTGTGCCATGATTCTTCTCCTGAGATTGTTCCAGCAGATTCTTTCAACCAGCGCCTGGTCAGACTGGGGGGTTTCTACCCGCTATTGGTGCACGAAATCGCACCAATGCCAACCCTGTCCAGGTAACTTAGTCCAACGTAATGCTGTCGATATGCAGCCGGGTGAAGTATTGGCGGTGTCCCCGGCGGCGGCGATACCGCTCTTTGGGGATGTATTTCCAAACGAAAATCTTCTTACCCCGGCCTTGAAGTTCGACGGTGGCTTTCACCATCGCTCCCTCAACCACCGGCTGCCCAATCTTAGGCTCGCCGTCGTCGGGGGCCACTAACAGCACATCGGTTATCTCGATTACTTCACCTTCTTCATGCGGAAGCCGCTCGACATCAACGCTCTGTCCCGGCTCCACACGGTACTGGCGTCCACCAGTCCGAACTACTGCGTACATCGTGATTGTCTCCAATCTTCACTTGCCACCACTGGTGACTACCCACAACCGGGCGTCCCAATGGGGAAAATTGGTGGTTGGCATAAATAGATACAAAACTACACATGCCCTGACCTGAGCCAGAGCAAGTCTGCATAAAAGCAAGGGTATTATAGCGGCCCGGTTTCGCGGCGTCAATGGCGGTTCAGGCGGATCGAACCGAGCGGCGCGGGCAAAACCTGCTGACTGGACCGCGCTATCCTGACACGGCTGGACCATTCGCGCCCGGCGTGTCATAATCAGCGCGGTCTGGTGCCAACGAATGCGAGAAGAATAGCAACCATGCCCAAACTACTCACTTTTTTGGGGGCGGTGATCGCCCTGGCAGTTGTCAGCGGGATCGGCTTCCTTGTCCTGCGCCCGTCAGGAGAGCTGCTTGCCGAAGCCCGGTTTGATGCCAGCGTGATTTCGCCGAATGCCGACGGGGTAAACGACCTGACGACGATCCATTATGAACTATCGCGTTCGGCGACGGTCAGTATCTGGCTGGAAAACGACGATTCGCGCTATTACTTCCGGCAGGACGAACCGCGCAGTTCCGGCAGCTATAGCGTGTATTTTAGCGGTGTGGTGGATGGTTTCTCGCTGCCGGACGAAGATGAGATTCCGGGCACTATCGAGCGGCGGTTGATCCCAGACGGCACCTATACGTGGGTGATCGAAGCAGTGGATGATGACGACTCCGCTCGCGCCAGCGGCACGCTGACCATCGAAAACGCCCCGTACCGCGCCGGGGACCTGCCCGTGATCCTGAACTTCACGGTCCACCCTACGCACTTCACGCCCAACCAGGACGGCGTTGATGACCGTGTCAACGTCATCATCGACCTGCTGAACCCGGCCAACTTGAATGTTTACCTGGAAGACGCGGGGGGCCAGCGCTACTTTTTGCCCGAACGCCAGATTCTGAACGAGATCGACCTGACCGGTATCAGCCGCGAGTTTGACTACGACGGCGGGGTGGACCAGGGCCTGGAACCGCCTCCGGACGGCGAATACACCCTAAACGCTGTTGCGCAGGATGAGGAAGGCCAGCGCGTTGTTCGCCAGCAGCGGATCGTTATTTCGGACGGCGGGCTGCCCCAGGTCGAGATGGTGCCGCAGGTCAGCGGGGCGCAGGTGCTGTATAATCCCGTGCCCTACCGGGACGGCTATTATAGCGACTATACAGGCACCGGTGACTTACTGGAGCTGCCGCCCGGCGTCGATTCCGAACTGGAAACCATCACTATTGTGCAGGGTGATATCCTGGTCTTCAAGCTGACTGTGACCAACTATGGCGCGACACCGATTCGCACGGCGGGCCCGTTTCCCGGTACAGTGTACGACTTTGACCAGACCGCCAGTTCGCTGGGGGCCTACGAGGAGTCGGGCGCGTGGCGGGTTGGCATCAAGTGCGACACGGCCTTGAGCGATTTCCCCTGGCGCTGGGCGGTCGCACCGCTGGATCAGCTTACCCCCGTGCGGGCCAAGCTGCCCCAGAATTCGTACCGGTTGCAGGTCGCGCGTCTGATCAACGATGTGCTGCCCACCGACCTGGACGAAATCGAGCCGAAGACCTACTATTACCTGATGCCGGGCCAGCGCACCGAAGTGTGGGGTGGCATTCGCATGACCGACTTGATCAGCGCCCGGAATCCACAATTCTGCTGGGCGGGCCTGATCCATGAGGACGTGGGCATTCCGGCCAACCAGAGCCGGTTTGGGGCGCGCGAGATCGAGATCGTGCGGTCGGCAGATTAAAACCGGGCCGGATTATGGGCGCGCTTGCCGCCCACTTGAGACTGCTGTACCATGTGTGGCAACGGCTTTACAGCCCGCAGGAGGAATGCCGTGAACCACAAAGCCATGTTGTTGATCCAGGTGACGCTCGTTGTGCTGTTGGTAGTGCTGGCTGCTGGTTGCAGCAGCGGAGATGACGAACCGGAGATCATCATCCCGGATTCGCCTGTTCCGCCTACGCCACGCTCCCAGCCCCTGCCGATTCCAACCATCGAGCCGCCAGCAGGCAGCAGTGACCGGCCCGTGCGCTTGTATATCATGCTGCCAGAAGACACGGCCCTAGACAGCCTGGAAGCGCTGCAAGCGGCATTGAGTGGATCGGACCCGGCGCTGGTGGTTGAACAGGCCGACGAAACGACGGCGCTGCGCGAACTGTGCAACGGTAGCCTGACGGCAGCGTGGATCAGTCCCTTCACCTATGCGGCGGCGCTGGAGCAGGAACGGTGCGCGGGCATCGTGCCGGTGCTGGCCGTCGTGCGCACGGAAAACGATACTGACACGGTCGGGCGCACAGCAGAATTGATCTACAACAGACGCCTCAACAGCTTCAACGCTCCATCCGATCTTGCCTATCAATTGCTATGTCGCAGCGCGCAGCAAGACGAGTTCACACGCTGGGTGTATCCTGGTCTGCTGCTGGCGCAAAACGGCATCAGCCCTTTCTCGGTTATCCCCGTTTCCAACACAACGTCGGCCTCTCCTCCGAGTTTGAGTGGCCTGGTCGATTACCCGACAGATGCTGCGATGCTGCAAGGTCTGGTGGACGGGGAGTGCGCAGCGGGCGCGTTGGCTCCAGGTGATCTGGATGTGGCTTTTGAGATGCTGAATGCCGGGCGCGAAGAAGCCGATCTAATCCCGTCTGATGCCTTTGGTAGCATCGGCGAACCGGTTGATGTTACCCTGGCGGGCAACACGGTCCTGCCGGAAGTAGAAGAAGCTGAGGAAGAAGATGCGGGCGACGGGCAGCTTGTTTTCCAGCCGAATGTGGTACCGTATGAACTGCTGGTGTTTGCGCCGGGCATGGTGGTAACGCCGGAGATGCGCGCCGAGATCACGACCTATTTCACGACGTCCAGCAACGCGGCGGAAAGCACACAGGCGCTGTTGAATGCCACGTCGTTTGTCCCTGTCACCGAGACCAGCTATGTCAACTTCCTGGCCCTGCTACAAAGCGCGCGCTGGGATATGGCGCTTGGCCGATAACTTTCGCTGTGATTATGACCGCTGAACTTGCTGTGATTATCGTGTCGTGGAACACCCGCGACCTCACGTTACAAACCTTGCGCGCGCTGTATGAAGACCTGGAGGAATTCGGCCCCCAGGCCCAGGTCTGGGTGATCGACAATGCGTCGGCGGATGGAACCCCGGACGCGGTGCAAGAAGCCTTTCCTCAGGCGTGCCTGGTCACCAGCCAGGAAAACCTGGGCTTCGCCGGGGGGAATAACCATGCACTGCGGCTAATCGGCTTTGATGACAAGCTGGGCAGCAAGACGAATTCCACCAGGCAACTGCCCCAGGCCGTTTACCTGCTCAATTCAGATACCATCACCCAGCCAGGGGCCACGCGCGCTCTGTACGATGCGCTGTTCCGTTTGCCACGCGCTGGAGTAGTGGGCGCGCGCCTGTCGTATGGTGATGGGTCGTTTCAGCACAGCGCATTTCAGTTCCCTGACCTGGGCCAACTGCTAGTGGATCTGTTCCCGGTTCCTGGCCGGTTGCACGAGTCAACCTTCAATGGGCGTTATCCGCGCGCGGCGTACAGCGGCGCGGATCCTTTTCCGGTGGACCATACACTCGGCGCGACGATGATGCTGCGCCGGGAGGTCATCCAGGAGACGGGCCTGTTCGACGAAAGCTATTTCATGTATTGCGAGGAAATCGACTGGAGCAAACGTATTCGCCAGGCGGGATGGGAAATCTACTGCGTGCCAAAGGCGCACGTTGTGCACCTGGCGGGGCAGAGCACGAAGCAGGTCCGGCCCCAGAGCGTGGTCAACCTGTGGCACAGCCGGATGCGGTTTTTCCAGGCGTATTATCCACCGTTGAAGCGCTGGACAGCCCGCCGCCTGATCTGGCTAGGTATGCGGCGCAAGATTGCCCAGACTCGGCGCGCGTTCCGGGCCGGGGAATTGCCAGCCGATGAACGCGATGCCTTGATCGACGCCTACCGCGCCGTACGGACCCTCTAGCGAAAAGACAAACCGCTCATGAGCGATAAGCTGGCCGCCGTTATCCTGGCGTACAACGAGGAAAACCATATTCAGGACTGCGTGCGCAGCGTGACGTGGACGGACCGGGTGGTGATGTTTGCCGACACG
>JAADYV010000463.1 GCA_010092855.1 Chloroflexota bacterium
CCGTTCAGCGCCCGGCGATAGGCACGCGCGGCCTCGTCCGGTTGGCCTTGCGCCTCGTGCACCTCGCCCAACGCGCGCAGCACGTCCGCCGTGTGGCTCGGATCAACGTTGCCGACCTCGCGCAGCACGATCAGCGCGTTTTCATAGGTGGTGGCGGCGTCCTCGTGGCGGCTGAGCCCGGTCAGAATCTCCGCCTGCGTGACCAGTACCCGCGCCACAACGTCCGGGTGGCGCTTGCGGTCCAGCAGCGGGAAAGCCGTTTCCAGGCAGGTCACGGCTGTTTCCGGTTCGTCCAGTGTGCGATGAATCTCCGCCATTGCTTCTTGCAACAGCCCCTGGTGGTGACTCTCCGGCTCGAACTCAAACGCCAGTTCCAGGTGATCGAGCGCGATTTCCGGCTGGTCGAGGGCGTGTTGGGCGTGGCCGGTCAGCGCATGAGCCAGGGCATAGGTACCCGGTTCATCCTCCAACGTATGGACCAGCAGCGGCGCGAGGGTCTTGATGGCCGCGGTGTGCCGTTCCAGCCCGGCCAGCGCCGCACCCAGGTCCCGGCGGGCGGCCCAGGCAGGCAGTGAATTGGGATAATGTTGTTCGGCCAGCGCCAGGCTGCTCTCGGCAATCTCCAGCACCAGGTCCGGCTGATTCGTGGCCAGCAGCGTGCGCGCCGCCAGCCCCAGCACCAGCACGCGCAGCGCCGGGTTGGAAGCGGCGGTGGCGTCTTCGGCCTGTTGGGCCAGCGCCTGCGCCCATTCGTGCGTGGACTGCTGGGCGCGGATGGGACGCTGGGCGGCCTGCTGCGTCCGCGCGCGGATCGCCTGGGCAAAGCCGAAGGTTGCCAGGTCCGCCGGGTTGTGCTCCGCCAGGTGATCGACCATTTCCTGGGACAAATCGAGCGCCGCCGCAACCCGCTTGTCAGAGAGCAGGGCGCGGTGCAGCGCAACCTGCGTGATGAAAAAGCTGTGCGGATCGTCAGCGGGTTCTTTGTGCGTCAGCGCGCGGCGATAGTTGGCGATGGCGCGGTCCAGGCTGCCGGTGGCGCGGTAAGCGTCCGCGACATGGTGCAGCGCGATCCCGATGCGAGTGTCGTCGCGCCGTTGATCGCTCTGAGCGTGCTCGATCTCGCCGGTGAAGGCTTCCAGGGCGTCGACGTGCGCGCCGCGCAACCAGGCGGCACGACCCAGCGTGCGGAACGCATCGGCGATGTCAGAGTCGGCGGCGGTATCCTCCAGCGTGTCGAGGGCTTCGCGCGCGACCTGGGCGGCCTGGTCGGTGTCGCCGCTGAGGAAGTGCACGGCAGCCAGCAACCGCAGCGTCCGGCCCAGCCGGACCGGGTCCGGCTGTGACTCGGCGCGCTGAATCGCGAGTGCTTCCGCGAGGGCCGCCTGGGCAAATTCGGCCTGGCCGTCGGAGGCGTATGCCGCGCCGAGTCCGCGCAACGTTTTTGCGCGGGCCGGATCGCTGCTATCGTACCGGTCCAGCGCCATGCCATAGCCCCGGATTGCGTCCTGCACCGATCCCTGCAAATGGTACGCCTGCGCCCGCAAATGCGCCGACGCGGGATCGTCCGCGTCCGCGATGGCGGCCAGGGCTTCGGCATACTGTCCGGCCAGCAGGAACGTTTCCGCGCGGGTGTAGGGCGTGGCTTCCGCTGCCGCATCGATCTCGCGCACGGCGGCCTCGAATTCACCCCGCGCGCGCAGGATCAGGCCGCGCTCCAGGCGCGAACCCGGCGCATCGTCCAACACACCCAGCGCATCGTTTAGACGGTCCATGTGCCGGTAGACGCGCGCCAATCCACGCCGGATCACGCTTAGCGACTCGTCGGCGTTGAGGTTGTAGACCAGTTCCGCCGCCTCAACCAGCAGTTCTGCCGCGCGCGCTGGACGCCCGGTGTGGTCCCACAGGCGGCCCAACGCTACCAGCGCCTCGGCGATACCATGCGCGCTGTCGTATTCGCGGCGCAGTTCCAACGCCTGCACCAATGCCTGTTCCGCCGCCAGCAGCGCACCGTCATCCGTCAGCTCGATCCCGACGCTGGTCAGGTGCATCCCTTCCGCGCGAGGACCTTCGGCATCCGGTCCGTCGTCGCCCGCGTCCAGGGCACCGGGCGCATATTCGCGCAGGTAGGGGCGCAGCGCGTCGCCCAGGTTGTGGCGCTTGTGCGGCTCGTGGTGATAGGCCCAGACCAGGGCCGGTTCCGCGCGGTACAGCGCCAGCGCATCGAGCGTTTGCTCGCGCGCAAACCGCAGCGCCCAGGCGCGCATCCGCTTTCCGAGCGCGTTGTCCTCGCCATGCGGATCGTTCTGCGCCGCCCGCGCATAGGCGACCGGGTGCATGATATACCGTTCCGGGTCGCGGTGGTCGGCGCGGATGAAACCGTATTCCGCCAGGAAGAGCAGGCCCCGGCGGCAGGCAAGGTCGCTTCCGATGCGGGCGGTCGCGCACAGCCCTTCGAACGGCGCGCCCTCCGGTGGAAACGCCCCAAAGGCATCGAACAACCGCTGGTAGGCGCGCGGCAGCGCCTCGACGGACACATCCAGCGCCCGGTTCAGGCTCGCGGTGCGGTCGGGGAACACATCGTCGGCATCGCTGGAGTCATCTTCGTCGCCGGATTCTTCCCCCTCGTCAGCAGCAGCATCCGCGTCGGTACCGGTGTCATCCGGCAGCGCAAAATCGTGCAGCGCCAGCAGCACGTCCAGTTCATCCAGCGTCAGCCCATCCCGCCGCACCAGCTTCCCGGCCAGCATCAGCGCATAGGGGTGATTGCCCAGCGCCAGCGCGATCTGGCCCAACTGCGCGCGCAACTGGCGCACGTCGTCCAGGCCGCAGAAGTGGGCCAGCGCCTCAATCGCGGCGGAATCGTCCAGCACGCGCAGCGTTACCACGCCTTCGGGATCATCCGGCAGCGGCTGGTCCGGGTCGGGGATTTCCGGCGCGGTTTCGATGCCAACCAGGACGTGCGGCGTCAGCGTCGCCAGCGTATCCAGCAGGGGATCGTCGCGGGTGGCGTTGTCGATGACCAGCAGCGTGTGCTCGTCCTTCTGCTCCGCCAGCCACGCGCGCCGCGCAAATGGGTCGCGTTCGACCAGCACGTGCGGCAGTTCAAGCGCCAGCGCCAGCGTTTGTTCCAGCCGGGCGGGTTCGTCGATCCACCAGATGCGGCGGAAGCGCTGGCGGGTGCGTTCGTGCTGGGCGATGGCGGCCAGCAGCGCCGTCTTGCCCACGCCCGCCTCGCCACACACGCGCATCGGGTGGCCGGAGAGCAGCGGACGCAGCACGCGCTGGAGTTCGTCCTGCCTCCCGGCAACCAGGGGCGGACGGGCAGGCGGAGTCAGGGCAGCGCGCGCGGCCTGGACCATGTCGGGGCCCAGGCGCGGATACCAGCGCGGCGGCAGCGGCGGCAGCGGCGGTTCGGGCAGCGGTTCCGGCGTTTCCATGCGGAACGGGGCGCGGTTGAGCTGGGCCTGGTTGTGCTCGACGGGCATGTCGAGCAGCGTTTCCGTCAGGCGCAGAAACTCGTCAACGCGGAACCCTTCCAGCACGGGTTCAAAGTTTGGGAGTCGGATCGGATGTTCGGTCATACCCGGAATTGTAGTGTCAGGGCGGGGGTTGTGCAACAATACGCAGGTCCGGTTCGCAACCGATCATGCTATTCTCGGAGGAAAACACGATGCAACTACACATCATCCAGACCGGCACGGTAAAAATCACGCAAAACTGGCTGCGCGGCAAAGGGCCGGAAGCGCTGCGGCTGGCCCGCACACTGCTGGACCGATCCTTCACCGATTGGCTGCCGGTAAACTGCTTCATCATCGAACATCCCGAAGGGCTGATCGTGGTCGATACCGGCATCCGCACCAATGCCAATGACCGCATCTGGTTCCCGCCCTTTATGCCGCTGGTGCAGCGCGCAGCCCCATTTCAGATCACCGCCGAGCAGGAGATCGGCCCGCAGATGGAACGGCTGGGCCTGAATCCCCAGGACGTGCGCTGGCTGGTCCAGACGCACCTGCACCAGGATCACGAAGGCGGCTTTGCGTTTTTCCTGCAGGCGGAGGTGATCATCTCCCGCGCGGAATGGGCGGCGGCGCAGGGCTTGATGGGCCGGATGCGCGGCTACCTGAACTGGCGCTGGCCGGAAAACCTGAATCCGACCCTGATCGACTTCACCAGCAGCAGCGCGGTGCCGCAGTTCACCGGCAGCCACACGTTGACCGAAGCCGGTGACGTTCTCCTCGTTTCCACGCCAGGCCACAGCGCGGGGCATCTCTCGGTGATCGTGGAGCAGGGCGACCACACGGTCATGATCGCGGGGGATGCAGCCTATTCCCAGGTGCTGCTGCTGGAAGACGCGATTGACGGGGTTGGGCCCGATCCGGCGGCGCAGCGCGATTCACATGCCCGGATTCTGGCCTATGCCCGCGTTACGCCCACGATTTTCCTGCCCAGCCACGATCCCGACGCGGCGACCCGGCTGGCGGAGCAGACCTACCTGCCTGTGCCGGAGTAGGCCGTAACAATCACGACCCCGGCGGCGATATGCGCCGGATGACGTTGCGGCGCGGTGTCGCACGGTCCGGTGGTTCAATCGGGCGGATCACGCTGCGGTGAATGGGCGGGGGATGGGGCAGCGGCAGGTCCTGCACGGGCGCGCGGTCCGGCCCGGCGATGATGCTGTCGAAGCGCGCGAACGACGCCGCGATGATGGCCTCGCCCGTCTGCCCATTCACGGCGGCGGGCAGATGCTGGCCGTTGCGCAGATACAGCGTGATCAACCACACCGGCAGCAGCACCAACCGGTAATTCAGGCCCTCGATCTCGACGCGGGCCGCGCGCCACAGCGGGGTATTGGGCGGGTTGTAGTCGCTCGCATCGGTGCGGGCCAGCGCCGCCTCCGGGATGTCGTACCCCATCGACTGGCGGCGGGCGGCATGTTTGATGTACGCGCGCCCGGTGATCGACGCCTGGATCACGTCCAGGTGGTAGAGTTGGGCAGGCCAGGTGGCCAGGTAACGCGCGTCATACGGCACCAGTGCGTCCAGGTGATAGGGCATCATCTCCGCCAGCACCACCTGCGGCAGTTGCTCCCCGCCGCACACCAGTGTATCGCTGACGCTGAACACGCCGGGCCGGAAGATTTCAGTTGTAGTGGGCATGTAGGGCACCGTGATCGAGACCAGCCCTTCGAAGGCCCAAAATGGCAGGTACACGCCCAGCAGG
>JAADYV010000464.1 GCA_010092855.1 Chloroflexota bacterium
GGTCAACATGGTGCCCCAAAACCCGTCGGCGGCGCTGAACCCGTCGATTCGGGTGGGGAACCAGGTGGCCGAAATCCTGCGACGACACGAAAAGCTGGACCGCAGCGCCACGCGGGACCGGGTGCTGGACATGTTCCAGCGCGTACAGTTGGCAGATGCCGCGGGTGTGCTTCAGCGCTTTCCCCACGAACTGAGCGGCGGGATGCAGCAGCGTGTGGTGGTGGCGATGGCGTTGATCACCTCACCCCGGTTGTTGGTGCTTGACGAGCCGACGACCAGCCTGGACGTGACCACCGAAGCTGTCATTCTCGACCTGGTGCGCGAGTTGATCCACGTCGAACAGGCGGGGGCACTGTATGTGACCCACAACCTGGGTGTAGTGGCGCAGGTTTGCGACCGGGTAGTGGTGATGTACGCGGGTGAAATTATGGAGGACGGACCGGTCAATGACCTGTTCGCGCAGCCACTGCACCCCTACACCATCGGCCTGCTTAACAGCGTCCCGCGACCGGGCCAGGACAAGCGCAAGGCCGGGTTACAGACCATCGCTGGTCAGCCGCCCGCGCTGCGAGACATGCCACAGGGTTGTGTTTTCGCGCCGCGCTGCCCATTGGCTATCGACATCTGCAACACCCATCCTCCACTCGAACAACCTGCTGAAGGTCGTTTGGTGCGCTGCCACCGCTGGCAGGAAATCGCCAGTGGCACGGTTAGCGTGAGTGGCAAGCGGCAGACCGGTGTGGAAGCCGTCGCCATCGCGGACTTGCAGCGTGAACCGCTGCTCGACGTCCATCACCTGGCCAAGCATTTCCCGGTGCAGCGCACACTGATAGAGCTGCTGCGTCGAGAGCCACCGGCCCCCCTACGGGCCGTGGATGGCGTGAACCTGGGCGTGCAAAAGGGGCGCACGTTGGGCCTGGTGGGCGAAAGCGGCAGCGGAAAGACGACCCTGGCGCGCGTCATCATTGGACTGGAAGATCGCACGGGCGGCACAATTGACCTGCTGGGCGCAGATATCATGGGCGACGTTCACCAACGGCCCAAAGAGAAGCTGGCCCAGTTGCAGATGGTGTTTCAGAATCCGCAGAATTCCCTGAACCCGTACCTGACGGTCGGGCAGGCATTGCGCCGCCCGCTGATCAAACTGGCGGGGATGAAACGCGGCGAAGCGGACCGAGAAGTGCGCCGGTTGTTGGAAGCTGTCAACTTGCGGCCTGAGTATGCGCGCCGCTATCCGAACGAACTCAGCGGTGGTGAGAAACAGCGGGTGGCGATCGCGCGCGCCTTCGCTTCCGATCCGGCCCTGGTCATTTGCGATGAGCCGGTGTCGTCGCTGGACGTATCGGTCCAGGCGGCAGTGTTGAATCTGTTGGCTCGTTTGCAGGACGAAGAGGACACCGCCTACCTGTTCATCTCGCACGATCTGGCGGTGGTGGGTTACCTGGCCGACTATATCGCCGTAATGTACCTGGGCCAGTTGTTCGAGGTGGGCTATGGGCGCGATATGTTCACGCCGCCGCTGCACCCCTATACCGAAGCGCTGGTGTCCGCGATTCCTGTACCGGACCCGCAGCGCCAGGTCAAGCGGGTGCGGCTGACCAATGATGTGCCCAATCCGCGCGATATGCCCACCGGCTGCCGCTTCCATACCCGCTGCCCACGCAAGATAGGTGCGATCTGCGAACAGGAGCTTCCACCCTGGCGCGATAGTGGTCAGGGGCATCACATCCGGTGCCACATTCCGCTGGACGAACTGACTGAGTTGCAGCACGGGCTGGTAATCCAACCAGAGGAGGAGCCACCGGTCCAGCGCCGGACACCACGCCGGGCGCGGCTGGCTCTGGTGGCGTTTGGCCTCGGCGGAGTGGCAGCCGGAGCATGGCGGTTGTGGTTGGAACGGATGCGTCGCGACGGGGGAGGGACATAGGATGTGGCGGTTTTTGCTGCGGCGGTTGGTGTTTTTTGTGTTCACCCTGTTTCTGACATCGGTGCTGGTGTTTCTGCTCACTCGCATTCTGCCCGGCGATGTGGCGCGCGTTATCCTGGGACGTGGTGCGAGCGTCGCGCGAGTGAAGGAATTAGAAGAAGAACTGGGCCTGAATGATCACGAAGTCGTCCAATACGTCAACTGGGCAACAGATTTTGTGCAAGGCGATTGGGGCACAACCTATCGTGCGCCACGTTTGGATGCGCGCGAGGTCGTGATGCAGCGCCTGGAGAATAGCGCGCGGCTGGCGCTGGTGACTGTGTTGATGGCAGTGCCGCTATCTATTCTGCTGGGTGTGATTGCCGGGCTAACGGAAGGCAAGCTCCTCGACAGCGTGATCTCGATCCTGACCCTATCGGTGGTTAGCCTGCCGGAATTTGTGACCGGCCTGTTTTTTATTGAGATTGTGGCCCTGAAGTGGAAAGATAACTTCATCGCCGATGCGCTGGGTTGGTGGTTTCCGCCCAGTTCGCTGGTTCGTGGTGAGGTATCGTTTGGCGAGGCGCTGCCCAGGCTATGGCTGCCCGCGATCACGGCCACGCTGGTCTTAATGGCCTATGTCGTGCGGCTGGTGCGTGCCGGTGTTATCGAAGAACTCAAGCGCGACTATGTGCGGACTGCTGTGCTGAAGGGCATTCCCTACCGGGTCGTAATCGTCAAACACGTTCTGCGCAATGCCCTGATCCCGACGATTACAGTGGTGGCGACCAGCACCGGCTGGCTGTTCAGCGGGTTGGTGGTGATTGAGTCCGTCTTTGGCTACCCTGGGCTGGGCAGTTTGCTTATCACGAATGGCATCAATGGGCGCGACCTGCCGCTCATCCAGGCGATTGTGATGGTGACGGTGGCCATTATCCTGGTCGCCAACTTCACAGCGGATGTGTTGTACGCAGTCTTGAATCCGCGTATCCGGTTGGAGTGAAACTTCGGCTGGAGTAAAACTCCGTTTGGTAATGAATCTGCTGCACTGTTGCGATTGGAGTCACAGCAATGGGCATGGGGTGGTTTTGCAGCGATAATTTGTATTGCTAACTGAATCCAGGTAACTGTTATAGCAGTAGTGGTGTTGGTTGACGGAGGATGTGATGACGACGATTTCGGTGCGTGATGTCACACGTAATGCAATTCTGGCCGAAGGTGAAGTTGATCATACCGTGTTGGCGCTGGAGGGTGCATATTATTTCGATGCCAGCCAGGTCGATATGGCAAACC
>JAADYV010000084.1 GCA_010092855.1 Chloroflexota bacterium
AAGCTGTGTTGGACGATTTCCCCCGCCATACAGACGCCCGCGCGCGGCACCGGGTTCCATTTGGATATATACTTTGTGGTGAATGGTGTGTTTGAGGAGGTGAATTATGATGCTAGACGTTTATAGCGTGGCGTGGCATATACTTGCGCCACCCAGAGAAAACATGGCTATGCTGCAAGACATCCTGAGAAATCCCACGGGACTCCTCCGCGGTTACTACGTTTGCCTGCTACAAAATGAGATTTCGCTTCCGCCCAGCATCACAACCGGCCAGGAAGCAGTGATGGAGCACATCAAGCAGGCAGTTGACGATGCCACGTTTATATTGGATCGGGTGAAATCCGGTCAGTATCAGAGCGGTGAGGATGTCACACGCTTCTGGGAAGATGTGCGCGAGCGAGTCGAGCGACTGAGGATCATCGCCGCTGAACTACCCCCAATTGATGAACAAATTGACGATACGTCTGCGGCAGAAGTCGGCTTTTACACAATGGTGAGCCGGTATGCTCGCATTATCGCGAACTCGATACAAATAGCAACTGATCCAGACTGGGTGCCCCCATCCCATATCGCGGATTGGATCGCAGTTCGTGACGAGGTCAAGGACCTGGTCGAGCGCGCAGATGTGGCCGCGCTCCCTCACCTTCTGGCCGCAATGGAGAATCCCGCGCCATCCATACGAGCGCAAGTGACGCATCTGCTTTGGGAGTTCGAGCATCCCGATGCAGTTCCTTTGTTACTCGAACTGACGATGGACCCCAACGCCGATGTCCGAGACAGGGCATTTAGCGCTCTAGCGAGAAAACCCGGTGTTGATCAAGAGGTGGTGGGTTCTACGCTAATGCGGTTAATGAGCGATGAAAACGAATACGTTCGACGCGCGGCGATCTGGAAATTATACACTGCCTCGAGGACCGGCGTGCAGTAGTAGAACCATTGATCGCCTGCCTGGATGACAGGGAGTGTCGTGAACGGGCGGCTAGGGCGCTGGCTGAGATACCCGATGAACGCGCGCTGCAACCGCTGCTCGCGGCGCTGGAAGACGTGATGCAGGCCAATCCGGGTCGCCGTCTGGGAGATGTTCATGATTCCCTGCCAATTAAGTGGGCGCTCGAAGGCATCGGCGGCCCTGAGGTCGAAGAGGCCATCCGGCGCTATAGTTGACCTGGGCAGGGTCCACGACCGATCTGATTAGGGGGGATGCGGCCTGATTTACCCCTCCCCCGTAAACGGCGAAACAGTCCCCATATCTTGTTGCTGGATCAGATCTTCCTGGCAGGAAAGTCCTGCGCCTCATACGCTGCGGGCTCAAAGCCGCGCAGCTACGTAGAGAAGAAGTCTGCTCAAGCGACTCAGGGTTACTTGCCAGCATACGCATGATTCACCGGCTATTGCAGCGCTGGGAATTCACAACCAGGGAGTCCCTTTTAGTGGACTTTCGACGATGTAGCCTGTGTGCTTTGAGCCACAGGCGGCGATGCGCCACACCCTTCCCTACCCGGAAAACATGTGCTGCCTGGCTGTGGATAATGCATAGCCACGAGCGGGGAGTGGTCAACCCAAAGCGCAAAGACAGAATCCCATTGTATCCGCCCCGATTTTTGCATATAATCAAATCAAGATTTGATTAATACGAGCAAAAAGATTTGTATGGCGCGGAAACCAGCCGAACAGACCGTACACCCGGAAGCCATTGTCCGGGCGGCGGCGGACGTGTTCTACCGCAAGGGCTATCACGGCGCGACGATGGCCGATATCGCGCGCGAGGTGAACCTGACAGCGGGCAGCCTCTACCACCACTTCAGCAGCAAGGAGCAGTTGCTGGGCGCGGTGCTGGAAACCGGCTTTGCGGCCATCACGTGCGCGGTGCAGCAGGTGGCCGAGAGCGGTGCCCCGCCCGCCGACCAACTGCGCCAGGTCATCCACCTGCACATCACCAGCGAAATCGAGCACGCCGACATCGCAGCCGCGCTGATCTTTGAGATTCGCGCCCTGTCCGATTCGGCTCTCCGCGCGTCATTCGTCCGGCAGCGCGACGCACTGGAAGCGCTGTATCGCCAGATTGTGACGCACGGCATCGCGGCGGGAGACTTTCGCCCGGTGGATGTGGGCGTCTTCGTCAAGACCCTGTTCGGCGCGCTGAACTGGGTCAGTTTGTGGTATCGTCCCGGTGGGCGGCTGAGCGGGGAGCAGATCGCGGCGGAAATCGCGGGGACCTTCCTGGCCGCGCTCCAGGGTTAGGATTATTTTTAGGAGAGACCAAATTATGATCAGTTTTACCCCCACCGAAGAACAACAAATGTTAGTCGATGCCGTGCGCCGCTACAGCGCCAACGACGTGCGGCCCGTTGCCCACGAATCCGACGAGCACTGCGGTTTTCCGGAAGATGTCGTCAACACCGGCTGGGAAATCGGCGTGCTGCCGGGCAACATTCCCGAAGACCTGGGCGGCTTCGGCGACTCCTACAGCCCGGTGACCGGCGTGCTGGCCTACGAAGAACTCGCTTTCGGGGACCTGTCATTAGCGCTGCATGTGATGGCTCCGGCGCTGGTAGCCGTGCCGATCATGCTGGAGGGCACCGACGCCCAGCGCGAGGAGTTCATGAACCTGTTCCTGGACGAGACACCGCCGCCCGTCACCGCCGCCCAGATCGAGCCGCGTATCCTGTTCCATCCCCACCGGCCCGAAACCGTCGCCAGCGCAAAGAATGGCCATTTTGTGCTCAACGGGCAGAAAGCCTACGTGCCGCTGGCCGACGGCGCGGAGTGGCTGCTGGTCTATGCCTGGAACGCGGACGCCGAGCAGGTGGACGGGTTC
The DNA here is from genome assembly GCA_010092855.1 of Chloroflexota bacterium. Lineage (GTDB taxonomy): Bacteria > Chloroflexota > Anaerolineae > Aggregatilineales > Aggregatilineaceae > TC-15. Next base: position 2,819 of record JAADYV010000084.1, read on the forward strand.
CTGGTGCGCGGGGACGCCGAGGGGCTGACCGTCGGCGCGCAGGAACGCCTGATGGGTGTGCGCGCGCTGCCCACCTTCCCCGTCACGCTGGAGAAT
>JAADYV010000465.1 GCA_010092855.1 Chloroflexota bacterium
CCCGGCATTCCCCTGGTGGGCAAACACAGCATTCCGCTGCGCGACGAGCTTGAGTTTGAGATGCTGTTGTGAAAGTTGTATAATGCTCCTCGTAATCTGGTTTAAACCACCAGCATTAAGGGGAGCGAACACCATGCGTAACCTGTTTGGGGAATTCAAGGAGTTTGCCCTGCGGGGCAGCGTCATCGACCTGGCCATCGGCATTATCATTGGTGCCGCGTTTAACGATATCGTAAAATCTCTGGTGAACGACATCATCATGCCGCCCATTGGGCTGTTGCTCAACAACGTGGACTTTACCAACCTGTTTATCGACCTGTCGGGCGACGACTACGAAACACTGGCCGCCGCCCAGGAAGCCGGGGCCGCGCCCATCAACTATGGTCTGTTCATCAACACCGTGATCAATTTCCTGATCATCGCGCTGGTGGTGTTTTTAATCGTGCGCCAGATCAACCGTATGCAGCGCGAAGAGGAAGAAGCTCCGGCAGAACCGACGACGAAAGAATGCCCCTACTGCTTCTCGACCATTCCGATCCAGGCCACACGCTGCCCGCAGTGCACATCGGAACTGGCCGAAACCCCACAGACTTCGGGGTGAGGGGGCGTTGGTGACACTTTTTGGCGGTCCATTCGAAGAATAGTACAATAGGGATTGATACTTATGAGGAAGGGCGAAATCATGGCAGAAACACACTGGGAAAAAACGAACGTCCTACCCGAAAAACGCGCTGCGTTGCTTAAGCGCAATGGGCGTTGGAAATTCATGGTTATCGGCGTGGCCCTGTTGGGCGTGGTCGCCTATCTTATCTTTAATACGGCTGGTTCGCGCTACTACGTCACGGTCGAAGAACTGCTCAACGATCCCGATATGCTGGGCAAACCTGCCCGTGTCTCCGGGGCAGTGATGGGCGACGTCGACGACACCACCGGCGACCTGCACTTCACCGTTGTCCACATCCCCAAGCACAACGATGAGATCGCCGCCCAGGGTGGGTTGGGTAACGTGATTAACGCTGCGATCAGCAATCCCAATCCCACATCCCTGCGCGTGATCGCCCGCGACATGGAACGGCCTGATTTGCTTGAACACGGCAACCAGGCCATTGTCGAAGGCGAACTCGTGTTGGAAAACGGCGAATATATCTTCTACGCCGACAGCATCAAGCTCAAGTGCCCCAGCAAATACGAAGAGCAAGAAGCCCAGGTCCGCAACTAACCACACGGGCAAAAAACACCAACCACCACTAACGCCGGAATGGTTCCGGCGTTTTTTGGGCTGTGAGAGCTTGATCTATGGTGTTTGACATATCGGCTATTATACAAGCATAATCTGTCAATAGGGCCAGACAGGAGCCGATCCCATAGAGGTTACTTGTTTAGGCTGAAGCTGTGTTCTCTCCCATCGTTGACATAACCACTTGTCAAAAAAACATCGTTACCATAAGGAGGACTAGAGATGCTTCGGAAATTCCCCGTTCGTATTGCCATCTTAGTTGTATTGGGCCTGGCGCTGATGACGACCGCGCTGGTGATGGCCGAAAACGACGACGTGGCGCGCGACGCTGTCGCCCAGGACCCGGATCTGCCGGGTGCCGACGGCGCGATGTTGCTCGACTACGTGCTCAACCAGAATCCCTACACCGACTGGGGTTCGTGGACCGCCGACCGCTGGACGGACTTTGATGCCTTCCTGCAGAGTGGCGCACCGCATGGCGAAACCGTGCGCATTTTTGCCAACCACATCGCGCAAGAAGGCGTGATGGCCGATGGCTTTGACGGCACGCTGCCCTACGGCAGTATTGTGGTCAAGGAAAACTACGGCGGCACCGTCGAGGCTCCGGGCGAACTCGCGGCGCTGACCATTCAATACAAGGTCGAGGGCTACAATCCCGCCGCTGGTGACTGGTTCTGGGTCAAGGCTTCCGGCGATGGCAGCGTCATTGATGCCGAAGGCATGGTCGAGGGCTGCATCAACTGCCACGGCCAGGACGGCAATGCCGACTACCTGCTGCGCTATGCGTTTGGCGAAGAACCGGTGGTTACCTACAGCGACCCGCTGCCCGCTGGCGATGGCGCGGCGATCCTCGACTACATCATCAACACTTCGACCTATACCGAATGGTCTTCGTTCCCAGCTCAGGGTGACCTCGACTTCAGCGGCTACCTGGCCAGCAACTCCCCGCACGGCAGCTCCGTGCGCATCTTCGTCAATGATCGCGCCCTGGACGCCATCGCGCGCGATACCTTCGATGGCACCCTGCCGCCCGGCAGCGTCGTGGTCAAAGAGGGTTTTGAGGGCACCGTCGATGCGCCGGGTGAAGTGGCCGCCATCACGCTGATGTATAAGGTGGACGGCTTCAACCCGGAAGCTAACGACTGGTACTGGGTCGCCGCCACCGCCGATGGCAGCGCCGTCAATGTCGAAGGCATGGTCGATGGCTGCATCGATTGTCACGGCCAGGACGGTAACTCCGATTACCTGTTGGCCTACGACCTGCCTGAGGGCGCAATGATGGGCGACGAGATGATGGACGATGAAATGATGGAAGACGAGAGCATGGACGAGGAAATGATGGACGAACCGGCGCTTGACGGTGAAGCCCTCGTTGCCCAGCGCTGCACCACTTGCCACACCATCGACCGCATCAACAACGCCAACTATGACCGTGCTGGCTGGGACAGCACTGTTGCCCGCATGGAAGGTTACGGGGCCCAGTTGGACGCTGCTGAGCGTGCCGCTGTGCTGGACTATCTGGCCAGCCGCTAATTCATCGCTAGCAATCGGCAAACAAACGGACGGCCTGGGAAAACCGGGCCGTTTGTTTCTCTCCCCGCCTGTGTTTATGATATATATGGCAATGCCCACACCACAATGGAACGACGCGCTGAAAGGACACCATCCATGCCCAAACGGTTGATCGCCCTCGCGGCGGGGCTGATAATGCTGGCCTGGTTCGCCCCGGCATCACGCGCGCCACAGGTGATGCCAACGGCAGCCCAGGGGCCAGACTTGCCGCCCGCTGATGGCGAAGCGGTGCTGGCCTACATCCTGGAAACGGACCCGTATGACCGGTGGGGGAGTTGGGTCGAGGGGCTACATGCCCGGGCGAATGACAGCGCTGCCCCCGCCGAGGGAGCGGTTGAGTCGCCGCACCTGCCCGCTGCCCGCCTGTATGCGAACACAGTTGCGCTGGAGGCGTTGCAGGATTTCGACGGCCACCTGCCGTCGGGCAGCCTGCTCGTGCGCGAGGAATACCAGGCGTCGGTCGATGAACCGGACAGCGTGGTTATGTTACATGTGATGTATAAGCCGGAAAATCCAGACGACCGCGGCGACACCAGCAGCGGCTGGCTGTGGGTGCAGGCCACACCCGACGGTGAGTTGAGGGGCGCACTGGCCAGTGAACCGGTAGGCACACCGACAGGCGAACCGTCCGACGTGGACCTGCGCTGCACCGCCTGCCACACCCGCGACACCAACACGGACTCGCTTTCGCGCTTTGATGATGACCGGGCTTTGCTAGTGTCTGCTGCTGCGCTGGACGCCGAGGCGCTGGTGGACGAACGGTGCAGCCTGTGCCATACCGTGTTCAGTTTTCGCAACATTCGCATGGACCGCGCGGCGTGGACCTCTACCGTGGATCGCCAGATCAACTGGGGCGCGATGCTCAACGATGCGGAGCGGCTGGCCGTGATCGATTACCTGGCCACGCGCTACGGTCCCTAGCGTGGTTTCTCGCGTGATGATAAGCCTGCATTATGATTGAGTGTGTCGTTTATCATAAAACACGATGATGGTCAATATGTGTGAAATCGTGCCTGAAGGCGTACAATCTGTTAACGTAGATAAATGTAGTGACTTTCTTGGAAAATGAGTCTTTTTGGAGGCTAGGCCATGCTCGCAGAAATCGGCATCGTAACCACTGGCTTGGCGTTTGGGGCGGCAGTGTTCGCCCTGGTAATGGCAGTTCTTGGTGCGGTCAACCGCCGCGATCAATTTGTGCTCAGCGCGCGCAACGCAGCCCTGGCTGCTTTCCCGCTGGTAACCATCTCGTGCGGTGTGTTGGTCGTCGCACTGCTCAATCAAGAATTCAGTCTTGTTTATGTGGCGGACACGACCGACGCCAGCACCCCGGATTTCTACCAGGTTACAGCCCTGTGGGGCGGGCAGGCTGGATCGCTGCTGTTCTGGTCGTGGCTGCTGGCAGCGTTTGCGTTTGTGGCGCTGCTGGCCAATTGGCGGTCGCACCGCCGCCTGATGCCCTGGGTCATTGTGGCCACGATGGCTACGCTGGCCTTTTTCCTGTTCCTCAACACGTTCATCGAAAACCCCTTCGAGCGCACCTGGGAAACGCCGGGGGTCGGCGTTGAGGAAGCGCTGTTCGCGCCTTATTCCAATTCCACAGTATTTGAGGACCCGACCCCGACCGGGGGCAGCCCGCTGCTGCGGCACTTCGGCATGGCCATTCACCCGCCGATGCTGTATCTGGGGTTTGTGGGCTTCACGATCCCGTTTGCGTTTGCGTTCGCGGCGCTGGTCACGGGCCGGCTGAACTCCGACTGGCTGCGCGCCACCCGCCACTGGGCCCTCATCGCGTGGCTGTTCCTCACGCTGGGCCTGATGTTGGGCGGGCGCTGGGCGTATGACGTGCTGGGTTGGGGCGGCTATTGGGGCTGGGACCCGGTCGAAAACGCGGCGTTGCTGCCCTGGTTGACGGGGACGGCGTTTTTGCACAGCGCGGTCGTCCAGGAAAAACGCGGGATGCTCAAATTCTGGAACATGCTGCTGATCGTCCTGACCTTTTTGCTGGTCATCCTGGGCACGTTTGCTACCCGCAGCGGCGTCGTCAGCAGCGTGCACTCGTTCGCCCAATCGGAGATCGGTCCGCTGATGTTCGGCTTCCTGGGCGTCGCCATGATCGCCAGCATCGGGCTGCTGCTCTGGCGGCAGGAGCGCGGACACCTGCGCGGCGCGGACGAACTCGACTCGCTGTTCAGCCGCGAAAGCCTGTTCCTGCTGAACAACTGGGTGTTCCTGGCGCTGACGATTGTCGTGTTCTGGGGCACCTGGGCCGAAGCGATCACGACCATTCTGCAAGACCTGGGGCTGCGCGACACCGTTGTCACCCTGGGGCCGGACTGGTATGCGATGGGCACGCGCCCGTTGTTCGCGGTGATCTTTGTGCTGATGGGCGTGGCCCCGCTGGCGGCGTGGCGGCGTTCGACCGCCCGGCGACTGGGCCAGGCCATCCTGATCCCGACACTGATCGCGGTGTTCATGATGGTGCTGGTCTGGATTTGGGAGATGTACCAAAACAACGTGTGGGAGACGCTGTTCGACTCGCCTGGCGATTTCTTCGGAGAGATGACGGCCCTGACCGGGGACCTGATGTGGGCGCTGCTGGGCTATGGCCTGGTGACGTTTGCGGCCCTGGCTACCATCACCGAAATCTGGAAAGGCGTCGCGGCCCGGCACCGGCGCGGCGAGGGCTATTTTGTCGCGCTGCGGCGGCTGGTAGCGCGTGACCGGCACCGTTACGGCGGCTATTTCGTGCACCTGGGCATGGTCATCATCGGCCTGGGCATCATCGGTAGTTCGGGTTTCCAGCAGACTACGATGGAAACGCTTAACCAGGGCGACCGGCTGGACCTCGGCCCGTATGAGATGCGCTACGACCAGCTGTACGATGCGGTGGCCGAAGATGGGCGCTGGGTCACATATGCCGAGGTGACGCTTTTCCGAGGGGACCGTGAGGTCGCGACGCTCAACCCGCGCTGGGATTTATTCCCCCAAAACCGTTCGGCGATCCCCGACCTGCACAGCACACTCGAAAACGACTTCTACGTGCGAATCGCGGCGATTGACGCCAACAATCCCACCCGCGTCCGGTTCCGCGCCTATGTCAACCCGCTGATCAACTTCGTGTGGCTGGGTGGTTTTATCTTGATCTTCGGGACGATGGTCGCGCTGTGGCCGAACCGCCAGCCGCGTCGCGCGGCACAGTCGATGTCGGTGCCGTCCGGCATGGGTGGCGAACCGGCAGGCGCAGGGAAATAGGGTGTGTTGATGAAGAAGACTAAACGCTTTTTGGTCATGGTGGGATTGTCTGTATTGCTGCTGACCGTGGCCAGCGTCGTGATGGCGCAGGGTGGCGACGGCTACGATGATCCCGAACCAGAACCAACGCCTGGTCCTGCCGGCAGCGCTGCCGGCAATGAGCCGGACACCGTCACGCAATCCGACGTGATGGCAGTTGCCAGCCAACTGGTGATCAATCCCCAGGGCATGGGCATGGCGATCCCGATTGCGGCCTGTGATTCGGATTTGTGTATGAGCTGGCTGCGCCAGATCGAAGACGGGTTGAAAAACGGCGTGCCAGCAGATGATATTGTGTCTGCACTGCTGGTCGAGAACCGGGATACCCTGTCGCGCGCAAGCGATATGACCGGTGCCCCAACCAGCCTGGAGCCAGTTGAAGCCTCGTCCACCGAAGTAAGCCTGATCGCCGAAACGCTGGTGGTGGACGTCAACGGCGGGTCGCTGCTGAGCACGTGCGAAACGGACCAATGCATGGCCTGGCAGAATGAGATTGCGTTGATGCTGGGCCAGCGCATCCCGCGCGATCAGATCATCCAGCAGTTCGTGCGGCAGTATGGCCATGCCGAGATCGGTGATGATGAACTGCCGGTTGGCGTTACCTGGGACGATGTCAACACTGTCGCGCGTAAGATGTTCTGCGAGACGTGCGAAGGCGTGCCGCTGGATGAATGCTCCAGCGTAGACTGCCGCGACTGGCGCACCAAGATATCCTACATGATCAGCATGGGCTATTCGCGGAACGAGATCATGGATTATTTTACCGAGAATTTTGGGGCGGACGTGGTGTCGCTGCCCCGCAGCCGCGCCGACCGCGTATTGTCGTTCGCGGTGCCGCTGGTCGTGGTGCTGCTGCTGGGTGGCGTGGGCGGCTGGCAAATGTGGCGCCTGCGTCAGCGCGGTCACCACACCGGGGACGTGATGCGCCGCTCGTCCGGGCCCGGTCATCGCCCGGTGCCGTCCGACACCGATCCGTACTATCTCGAACGTTTGCTGCAAGAGTTAGAAGGGGTTGACCAATGACCGACGACCTGATCACTACTGAACACACTGTCACATCATCAGACGGTCCGGCGGACCAGCCCGCTGCGGCATCCCAACTCCCTGAGTGGCTGGAGGATGTCGCCGGAGATTCGCGTGCCGGTGCTGCTCCGTCGCCGGGCATCCAACAGCGCTTCCCGACCATCGCCGTCGTGGGGCTGGTGGTGGTGGTGGGCATCCTGGGCATCATCGGCTATGCGCTGTGGGACAGCAACCAGGGCACCGTCTCCAGCGGTCCCGCGCCCGACTTCACCGTGAACACCTTTGACTTCGAGCAGACATCTGCCTTCCGCAACGAAGAACTGACACTGTCCGACTTCGAGGGGCAGGTGGTCGTGCTCAATTTCTGGAAGCGCAACTGTCCGACATGTTACCTGGAAGCGCCCGCGTTGGAGAGTGTCTGGCGTGACTACCAGGACCAGGGCGTGCTGCTGCTGGGCGTGAACACCATCGACGGACCGGAAAACGCACTGATCTACGTCCGGGAATACGAAATCACCTTCCCGGTTGCGCCCGACACCGGCGGCTCGATCAAGGACGAGTACCGCATCACGGGCACGCCGGAAACGTTTGTCATCGACCGCGACGGTGAAATCATCAAGCACTTTGTTGGCGAAGTGTCATCGGCGGAACTACGCAGCGAGATCAACCGCGCGCTCAGCCGTTCGTGATACCTTTTTGCCGGACCAGGAAGGGGCGCAGCCACGTAGCTGTGTTCCCCCTTCTGGTGCGGTGCGTCTGGTGGCCCCGCAAATGTGGCTGCCGGCTGTCGTAGAGGAACAAAAAAACAACCATGTCTTTTGCAGTGATTGTGATAGCGATGGTCCTCGCGGGGGGGGTGTCGCTGCTGGTGCTGGTCCCGCTTATGGACGAAAAACCGGGTACCACCACGTCGCTACACCCGGCGCTCGAAGCGCTGTATACCGAAAAGCGGCGGGTGTTGCGTGCCATCCGTGACCTGGACTTTGACTACGACCTGGGCAAAATCGCCAGCGACGCCTACCACGTGCAGCGCATCCACCTGATTCGCCTGGGGGTGGCCATCATGCAGCGCATCGACGCGCTGGAAGATGACCTGTCGGCCAAAGACACGCTCATCGAGGAAGCCGTTAGCGCCTATCGTGATACGCGCCAGCGTGAGTTAGCATGACCAGCCAGTCAGCTATCAGCAACACAGCCGTCAGCAATCAGGAAAAAACAACGCGCTGTCCTGCTGACCGCTGTCCGCGGACAGACTGACTGGCCCTTCGCTACTTTTTTTGAGGAGTTACCATGCGTCGTTTAATTGGACTGTTTTTACTGCTGCTGCCTCTGGGGCTGACAGCGTGCGGGGTCAATATGGCGGGCGAACCGGACCTGATCGTCGAGGCCGAGCGGGGAGATACGTTCGACGTGCGTGGTTCCCTGGTGCAGCAAGAAGATGGCGGACCCGCGCTGCCGCCAGAATTGGTGGTGTCGCTGTTGATTGTTGATGCCCGCGATGGATCGCAGGTTGCGCTGCGCGAAACGAGCACCGACGCGGCGGGCGAATTCGCTTTTGAAGATGTCCCGCACCAGTTCATGTATTTTTACCAGTTTGAGACGACGTATGCTGGCATCGCGCAGGGGGCTATCTTCCTCGGTGAATTCCTGTGGGACGAGTTAGACGCTGGTCTGACGCCGGGCGTGTTCGTCTGGGACCCGCCAACGGACGGCGGTGTTATCGAGATCGACGTGCCCATCGACGAGACGCCGGAAGGTGTGGGCAGCATGGGCATTGCCGACCCCACCGAGTCCGGGTTTGTGCCACCGGACGCGCCTGCCAGTGACCCATCCACAGCCGACAGCGCAGTTCCGGCGGACGATGCTGCTGCGCCCGCGCCGTCAACCGCTGACCTGGGCTTGTTTGCGCTGAACCTTGCGCCTGTGGGGGAGTCGCCCGCTGCTGATGCTCCTACTGATGGCCCCGCAGAGGTACCGGCACCACCGGCAGCCACAGTCCCCGACAGCCCCGACGCGGGTACCATGATCCAGGCCGGGCCAACGATCGACATTCGTGGCACGCTGGTCCAGGGCACGGCGGACGGTCCGGCGCTGCCCCCAGGGTTGGAAGTGAGCCTGTTTGTGGCCAACCGGCAAACCAACCAGTTTGTCGTTCTGAACGCGGACGCTCAGACGGAAAGTGAGTTGGTCAGCCGCCGGACCTTCTCCGACGAGAACAACACCTTTACCTTCACCGGTGTGCCCTATGATGCCACTTATCGTTACTTCTTCGACGTCATCTATGCTGACGTGCCGCAAGGGACTCAAGCCGCAAACGTAGCGCCAGGAGAAGACCTCGAGGTTGAGATTACGTTGTTCGAACGCACCATCGATCCGGCCACTGTCAGCGTTACCTACTCGCAGACGCTGATCAATTTTGCGCCCACGTTCATCGAGCAAGAAGCCCAGCGGGCCAATGTTCAGGCGGGTATTGGGCTTGAGATTCGGCAGGAAATCTGGCTGCAGAACACCGGTGACCAGATCGTCACGACGGATGAAATGGCCACGAACGGGTGGCCGGTTGCGGTGCGCATGGAACTGCCAGTCAATTCGTTCGGGATCGAGGTGGTTTCCGAATCGGATTCGCGCTATGAAGTGACCATGGTCAACAACTTCATTCCCGTCGTCAAAGACACCTGGCCATTGATGCCCGGCGACACGAAAGAAATCCTGGTGCTGTATTACCTGCCGTATACCGATAGCGCCATCATCGAAACCAGCTTCGGCTATCCAGCGCTGGCCGCCGAGATTCTGGTGCCGAATGACGTGGTGCGCTTCGAGAGCGAGCAGTTTGAAACCGAGGGCGAATTTGCGTACCGGGTGGACGACAGCGGGTTGCAGGTTGCACCGCTGCTACCAGGCGAGGACTTCGACGAAACCAATCCGCAGTTGGTGCGGGCTTACGAACTCCGTGAAACGCTACCAGCAGACCAATACCTATCGTTCACGCTGTTAGGGCGGCCCAGTGTATCATTGGAAGTGATGTCGCCGGAACGCCAGCAGTCCGCGCTGGCCGCTGCTGCGGACGACGACGATGACTCGTCGAGCAGCACCAACCTGCTGTCGGTGGTGCTGGCGGGGATGGGGCTGGCGGTGCTGGGGCTGGCCGGGGTGATGTGGTGGCGGCAGCGTAGGGTCGCCGCGCCCGCGCCCGCGCCGCGTCCTGCTGCCGATGGCTGGCAGCCGCCCAATCCGGCACGCGGCAAAGAGGCGCTGCTGGCCGCCATCGCCGAGTTGGACGCCGCCTACGAAGCCGGGGACCTGGCCCGGAACACCTATCATGCACGCCGCGAGCGCGTCAAGGAACTCCTGTTCCCGTTGATGGACGACGCGGCGTATCCTGAGGACGAGGCATGATGGAGTTGGTTCCCAGGAATTGGGTAACGATGCAGTCCAAGTTGGGCAACCTTGTGGGTTGGCGCAGGGGCGTATCCAACCTTTGGTTGGCGCAATACGCCCCTACAGAAAACCTGCTCTGGGTTTTAACCCACCCTTTAGCGCCTCAGTCCCACTGCCGATCACCGCGAGCCAACCATGATCGAAATCCGTAACCTGAACAAAATCTTTGGCGTCAACCCCGTGCTGCGCAGCCTGGACCTGGACGTGGCGCGGGGGGAATTCCTGGCACTGTTTGGACCCAACGGCTCCGGCAAGAGCACGCTGCTGCGCATCCTGGCGGCGCTGGCCCGGCCCACCAGCGGCACGGTGCGCATCGGTGGCTGGGAGCTGCCCGCCGAAGCCGCCCACGTTCGCGCGCAGTTGGGCGTGGTGAGCCATCTGCCGCTGCTGTACGAGACGCTCACCGCCGAAGAGAACCTGCTGTTTTTTGCACGGTTGTATGACTTGCCGGTTGCCGAACGCGCCGACCGCGTGCGCGCCATGCTGGACCGGGTCGGGTTAGCGCGCCGGGCCGGGGACGTGGTGCGCACCTTCAGCCGGGGGATGCAGCAGCGGTTGGCCATTGCGCGCGCGATCCTGCACGATCCCGCCATCCTGCTGCTGGACGAACCCTACACCGGGCTGGACCAGGACGCCGCCGCGCTGCTGGACGAGTTGCTGCGCGAGGTGGCGCTGGCCGGTCGGACCGCCGTGATGACCACCCACGACCTGCGACGCGGTCACCAGCTCGCCAGCCGGATCGCCATTCTGAGCCGGGGCAAGATCGCGTATGACGCATCGACTGACGCGGTGTCGTCCGAAGCGCTGCCGACGCTCTACGCCGACGTGACAGGAGCCGTGACCAACCGATGACGTCTACCCGCGAGCAGTCCCGCACGGATATTCACGCCGATACCCCGGTCGAAACCCAGGCCGAAGTCCCGCCGCAGGTTACGCCTGCTGCACCGCGAGTCCGCAAACGCCGCCGCCCGGTCACCGCGTATTGGCGCGTGGTGGGCACGATTGCGTGGAAGGACCTGCGCGCCGAGATGCGCAGCCGCGAGTTGATCAATTCGATGGCGCTTTTTACAGCTATGGTGGTGATGGTCTTTAGTCTGGCGCTGGAACTGGACGCCCAGGCGCGCCGCAGCGTGGTCACGGGCGTGCTGTGGGTGGCGATTGTGTTCGCGGGTATGTTGGGCCTCAGCCGCAGCCTGGCCGCCGAGAAGGATCGCGGCAGCCTGGACGCGCTGCTGCTGGCCCCGATTGACCGCTCGGCGCTGTTCTTCGGCAAGGTGATCGGCAACCTGTTGTTTGTGCTGGTGGTGGCGGCGGTGCTGCTGGTGCTGCTGACGATCATGTTCGATATGGCGCTGATGAAGCCGCTGCTGCTGCTGGTGGTCCTGTTGGGCAGCGTGGGTTTTACGACGGTGGGCACGCTGCTGGCCAGCATGAGCGTGCACGCCCGCGCCCGTGAAACGCTGCTGCCGATTTTGCTGCTGCCGGTGGTGCTGCCGCTGCTGCTGAGCGCCATCCGCGCCAGTTCGGCCATCCTGGAAGACCTGCCCACCGTCGAGTGGCGGTCCAACCTGGAACTGCTCGTCATCGCCGACGTGATCTTCCTGGTGGGCGCGTATGCGCTGTTCGATTTCGTAGTGGAGGAATAGACGGTTTTTGCTACGTTCTGGACTACTGTTTCAGGGCTGCGCAACTGGCCGCTGATTTTTTTGGAGAAGAGAATGACGACCTACGCCGAAGGACGCACCCGTTTATTACGCAACCTGACCTACGCTGCCGCGATCCTGTTCGTGCTGGCGCTGCTGATGGACTTCTTCTATGTGGGGCCAGAAGCACAGCAGGGCGAAGCGCAGCGCATCTTTTACGTCCACCTGGGCTCGTTCCTGGGGGCATTCATTGGCTTCACGGCAGCCGTCGTAGCCGGGATCAGGTACCTGCGCTCCCGCGATCCCAAATGGGATACGCTGGGCCTGTCGTCGGTTGAGGTCGGCCTGGGCCTGTCGACGATCACCATTGTCACTGGCATGTTCTGGGCCAAGCCGATCTGGAACGTCTACTGGACCTGGGAGCCGCGCCTGACCAGCGTCACCATTATGTGGCTGGCGTATGCGGCCTACATGATGCTGCGCGCCGGGATCGAAGACCCGGAACGGCGGCGGCGTTTCGCGGCGGTGTATGGCATTGTGGCGTTTTCAAGCGTGCTCTTCACGGTGATCATTATCCGTGTTCGCCCGGATACGATTCATCCCGCCATCGGCCCCACGCAGGCCAGCCCGGAAGGGGAATTTGAGATCACGCCCAGGATCCGCGACACGCTGTTCTTTAACCTGTTCACCTTTGGCGTGATCGCCGTCACGCTGATCTGGTACCGGATCCGGCTGGAAAACCTGTTCCTGCACATCGAACGCCGCAAGATGGACCTCTTGAGCCAGGAAGGATAACCGCATGGCAGAGAATGTTGAATATATGATCGCCGGATACGTGGCGATGGCGCTCATTCTGGGCGGCTTGATCTTTTCGATCTACTGGCGCTATCGCATGCTGCTGCGCGACGAACAGCGCATTGCACAATATGAGTCCGAGGAACAAGTGCTGGCATCGTCGGCAGCACCCACAGCGCCCGTTCGGGATGATGCCCCGCCGCCCGCCGTCGCGCCCGATCGTTCCGAGACGGTGCCGGGTCGCTGACGGTTCCCCACCGAACACAAACGGGGCGGCTCGTGTCCGCCCCTGTGTGATTTTCCCTCGAAAAAACGCCCGCTACGGGACCGTGATCACCGCGGTGGCGTCGGCGATGAGCGGGTCAGTGGCACCATCCCCGCCGCCGAAGCCCCATTGTGACCCATCCGGCGTCAGCATCCGGTAGGCCGAGGCGGGGCCGTTCCAATCCCAGGTGGCGATGTAGAGCTGCGTGCCGGACCAGGATGCTGGGTTGCCCAGCGCCTCTGCTGACAGCCGGATGGTGACCGTACCGGCATCGAGGTCGCTGCTGACTTCGGCCACCGGGGTGGTGCTGGTGCCGTAGTTGTCGGCGTCCGCGCCCTCCGCCGCGTACAGACGGTTGTTCCAGCCCTCGACAAACGCCAGGTAGTCCCAGTTGAAGCCTTCCGGCGCGTTCGCGTTGATCTTGGGCAGCACGGTCGCGCCGTCTTGCCCCGGCAGGTCAACATAGACATGGAATAACACGTGGTCAAAGCCGTTGGGCGGACCCCAAATTTCCGTCACCGCGCCCATCGTCAGCACGAGTTCCAGATAATCGTCGGACGGCACTACGTCCACGGCGCGGATGTCCATCTGCGCGCCGAAACTCTCGTCGGTGGGCCGTGTGTAGACTCCAACCGGACCGGTATCGTCATTCGCCGGGTCCTCGATGCTGAGCGCAGCAGGGCTCGCCGGGGCGATCTCGATCACTTCGGTGGCGTCAGCGATGAGCGGATCGGTTGCGCCATCTCCACCGCCGAAGCCCCACTGCGATCCGTCCGGCGTTAGCACGCGGTAAGCCGAATCGGGGCCGTTCCAATCCCAGGTGGTGATGTAGAGTCGAACACCTTCCAGCGATTCAGGGCTGCCCAGCCCCTCGCCGGGGAAAATGAACGTGATCGTGCCCGCGTCGAGGGCGCTGCTGACTTCGGCCACCGGGGTGGTGCTGGTGCCGTAGTTGTCGACGGCGGCACCCTCCGCCGCGTACAGGCGGTTGTTCCAGCCCTCGATGAAGG
>JAADYV010000085.1 GCA_010092855.1 Chloroflexota bacterium
GACAGTGACAGTGACAGTGACAACGACAATGACAACACGGTACGGGTGTGGGACGTGGCCAGTGGCGAGTTAGTCGTCGAGGTGATAGATGACAGCGCGGAACGCGCTAGCGTCGTGCAAGACATCGTCTTCAACCCGGATGGTTCACAGCTCGCGTTTGTCACCATGGATCGAGTGCGGGGCATGGTACACATCTGGACGCTCGCGCCGTGAGGTTTATCGCCACGAGCCGCGTCAACGAGCAGGTGTGCGTGCCTACCTGCCCTACATCAATATTGCCAGCAGCACGCTCAAGGTCGCAATGCTGAGCAGCGTACTGGCCAGGATGGTCGAAGTTACGAATTCGGCGTCGCTGCCAAACTCGGTCGCCAGTACCCCGCTGAGAACCGCCGTCGGCATGGCGGACTGCACAATCGCCACCTGCCGCGTCGTGCCCGACATGCCCAGCACCAGCACCAGGACCACCGCCACCAGCGGCCCCACCAGCAGCCGCATCCCTGCCGCCGCCAGCACCGGACGCAGCCGCCCCCGGTCCAGTTTGGTGCGCGAAAGCTGGATGCCCAGCACCATCAACATGCCCGGAATGGCGGCGTCGCTCAGCACGGCCACTGCGCGCGCGATGGGCACCGGCATCTCGGTACCGGTGACGTTGATCCCCAATCCCAGCACCGCCGCATACGGCAGCGGCACGATAAACACGTTGACCAGTGCCTGCCGCGCGGAAGCCGATCCCAGCGACGCCAGGTAGACGCCCAGGGTGTTGGACATCACCACCGTGCCCACGAAAAAGATGATCGCACGCTCCGCACCTGCTGGCCCGAAGGCAAACTCATTCAGCGGATAGCCGTAGTTCCCGGCGTTGATCATCGTCGCGGCCAGGATAAACGCGCTGGCCTGCATCCGCTCGAAGCCCAACAGCCGGGTCACGCCATACGCGATCCCGGCCACCGCGATCATCATCACCACCGACACCGTGATCAACTGTACGGCTTCGTCCCCACCCACATCCGAGTTGGCCAACCCATCCAACACCAACGCCGGGGTGAAGACGTAGATCACCAGCCGCGAGAGGCCCTGTGGGTCGGGTTGGAAGCGCCGGTCGACCAGCGCCGCCACCCCAATCACCAGGAAAATGGGCGAAATGGTGTTGAATATGATCTCAAGGATCTCAGCCAGCATCAGCCTTCGTCCACGTCTTCGACCGTAAGCACCTTTAGGAAATTGGTCTGCCCGCCGATTCCAAACGGCACCCCACCGATGATCACGACCAGGTCATCCAGGCGCACCTGGCCCCCTTCACGCGCTGTCTCGACCACCACCTGGATCATCTCGTCGATGGTCTTGAACTCATCGACCAGCACCGGCGTCACACCCCACACCAGCGCCAGGCGGTTGTAGGTTGAGGGATTAGGAGTGGCAGCCAGGATCGGCGTTTCGGGGCGTTCGCGCGCCACGCGCCGCGCCGTATAACCGGACCACGTTCCGGCCACGATCATGCGCGCCTTAAGCATATCTGCGATCTCGACCGTCACATGGCTGATGGCGGCGGGCACCGTGTTGCGCTTCTCGACGTGCATTACTTCTAACAGCCGCTGGGCATCCTGCGCACCACCGTTGTGCTCATGCATCGCGCCTTCCGCGATTTCGGCAATGCGGCTCATCATCTCCACGGCCTGCAGCGGGTACTTGCCGATGGCGGTTTCGCCGGAAAGCATGATCGCGTCCGTTCCGTCGAAGATGGCGTTCGCCACGTCGCTAGCTTCGGCGCGCGTAGGCCGGGGATTTTCGATCATGCTGTTGAGCATCTGTGTGGCCGTGATGACTGGTTTCCCGGCGGCGTTGCAGCGCCGGATGATGTACTTCTGGTGGACGGGCACTTTTTCGGGCGGTGTTTCAACCCCCAGATCGCCGCGCGCCACCATGATGCCGTCGGCCTGGTCGAGAATGGCGTCGAAATTGGTGATCGCTTCGGCCTTCTCGATTTTGGCGATGATGGCGGCTTCTTTGTCGAGATAACGCATCAACCAGCGCAGCTCGCGGATATCGTCGGCGGAGCGCACAAACGACATGGCGATATAGTCCACGCCGTGCTCCAACGCAAACTTGACGTGTTCGCGGTCGGCCTCGGTGATGACCGACAACGACAACATGCTGTCCGGCACACTCACGCCCTTGTGCGACATCAGCGGACCACCGATGACTACTTCACACACCACGTCGTTCCCCTGCTTGGCCTTGACAATCATCTCCAACTGGCCATCATCCAGCAGCAAGCGATCCCCGGTGCGCAGGTCGTGCAGCACGTCCGGGTGCGGCATCGGCACCTCAAACAGATCATCCGGGTCCAGGTCCTTACGCGCGGTTAGCACCAGCCGGTCACCTTCGGTCAGTTCGAGCGGGACTTGTTTGAGATCGCCCAGCCGAATTTTCGGCCCAGGGATATCGGCCAGCACCGCCACGACGCGCTTTTCCTCTTTGGCCAGTTTGCGAATGTTGGCGATACTGCGCGCATGGGTTTCGTGGTTCCCATGACTGAAGTTGATGCGGGCCACGTCCATCCCGGCCCGGATCATGCTGCGCAGCATACCGATATCTTCCGATTTCGGGCCAATAGTGGCCACGATCTTGGTTCGCTTGTGATGTTCCAGCTTGTGGGTCATGTCGAGCTCACGTCCTCCGCGCACTGATTGGTTATCTGAAACTGCGTTAACTGCATACATAGCGTACCGTAGCGTGCCAACGAGTATCTACGCCTTCGAAAATCTGTTAAGTAATAATCAGCCACCAACAACCAATCAAAAAAGCCTGGGGAGCAGTATACCAACTCGCCCAGGCTTCACAAATACACCGTTTACTGCGCCCTGCCCTACAGCTCGCGGTTCACGTTGGGAAACGCCTGCTTACCTGCGTAGGTCGCCGAGTTCCCCAGGTGCTCTTCGATGCGCAGCAGTTGGTTGTACTTCGCAATGCGGTCAGAGCGCGCCGGGGCACCGGTCTTGATCTGCCCGGCGTTCATGGCCACCACCAGGTCGGCGATGGTGGCGTCTTCCGTTTCGCCCGAACGATGGCTGACGACCACCGTCCAATTGTGCTTCTGGCTCAGGTGGCTGGCGGCCATCGATTCGGTCAGGGTGCCGATCTGGTTGACCTTGCACAGCAGCGAGTTGCAGCCCTTGACGCTGATCGCGCGCTCGACGCGCTCGACGTTGGTTACCAGAAAGTCGTCGCCCACGAGCTGCACCTTGTCGCCAACGGCTTCCGTCAGCTTGACCCAGGTGTCCCAGTCGTTTTCGTCCAGGCCATCTTCCAACGAGATGATCGGGTAGCGCTCGACCCAGTCGGCCCAGAACGCGACCATTTCATCACCGGACAGGCTGCGGCCTTCTTTGGCCAGTACGTACTTGCCGTCTTCGTAGATTTCGCTGACCGCCGGGTCCAACGCGATGTAAATCTGGTCACCGGGCGTGTAACCGGCCTGCTGGATGGCTTCGAGAATCACCTCAATCGCGGCTTCGTTGCTGGCCAGGCTGGGCGCAAACCCACCTTCGTCACCGACCGTGGTGCGGTAGCCGCCCTTCTTAAGCACGGTCTTGAGCGCCTGGTAAATCTCCGTGCCCCAACGCAACCCCTCGCGGAAGGTCTCCGCGCCGACGGGCATGATCATGAATTCCTGGAAGTCGGTGCTGTCTGCCGCGTGCTTGCCCCCGTTGAGAATGTTCATCATCGGCACGGGCAGCATGTGGGCATAGGTCCCGCCCAGGTAGCGGTACAGCGGCAGCCCGACGGCGTTGGCGGCAGCTTTGGCCGTCGCCAGCGACACGCCCAGGATCGCGTTGGCACCCAGCTTGCCCTTGTTGGGTGTGCCGTCCAGATCGATCATCATCTCGTCAATGGCCTTCTGATCAATCGCGTCCGCGCCAATCAGCGCCTCGGCCAGTGGACCGTTGACATTGTCCACCGCCTGCAATACGCCCTTGCCGCCATAGCGCCCCTTGTCGCCATCGCGCAGTTCGACGGCTTCGTGTTCGCCAGTGCTGGCTCCGCTGGGCACAATTGCGCGGCCCCAGGCCCCATCCATCAGTCCAACTTCGACTTCCACCGTCGGGTTGCCACGCGAATCCAGCACTTCACGCCCAATAATGTGTTCAATAATCGTCATGATCGTTTGTCTCCTGATCGTTTTTTGCACTCAAGCAGCCGGGCGCGCCCAAACACGCCCGGCCTCGCAGTAAACAGAATACCCCAAACGTTTCACAGCTTGAGCCCCTGGCCATTGACCGGGTGCCGTCGAAAACCGCAAGCCCCTGGGTCGGGCAAGCCCTACCTCTACAATACACCGGCGTTTCGCCCCAGAACCCAAGCGCAATCCGATATCTCGACAGCCCCTACAGGCCCAGGTCTTTAGTCAACACTTCGTACTTCAGGTGCTCGGAGAGCATGGCCTGGAAGCGGCTCAGCTTCTCCGGCTGGCCCAGGCTGGTGCGCCCGAAGATGCCTTCGACCTTCTCCACCGCTTCGAGCGTATTGTCCGGCACCAGCAGCACCGCCACGCTCAATTCTTCTGCGCGCTTGAGAATGGTCGAGGTCGGCTGCAGATTGCCGGTCAGCACCAGCACCGTCGTCGAGGTTTCCAGCGCCGCCGCCTGAATGTCGGTGCGGTCGCCGCCGGTGAAAACGGCTTTGTTAAGCTGGCGACGGAAACGCGGCAGCGCCGCTTCGACCGACATCGCGCCTACGCTCATGTGCTCGACGAGCCGTTCCCGCAGGTGGGAGCCGGTCAGCACCGTCGCGTCCAGCGCGTCGATGATCTCGCCCACGCTCAGCGCGCGCAAGTACGGGTCATGCGGCAGCACCCCGTAGACCTTCACACCATGTTTCTCCAGGAAAGACACCGCGTGGTCGCGCATGTAGTCCATGTCTTCGTGCGGCACACCGTTGATCACCACGCCCAACAGATGATCTTCCAGGCGGCGCTTGGCGGCCAGCACATCATCCAGCACGCACATTCCCGCCAGGCACTCTTCGCCCCGGAAGGAGACCACGCTCAGCACCGGCACCTTCAGCCGCTCAACCACGCTCAGCGTGTTGAGGCCGACGGTGTAGCCCTCGCGCATACTGGCGCCACCTTCCAGAATCACCACGTCGGTCTCTTCACCCGCCGTCTGGCAGGCTTCTTCGCCCTCGGCCAACAGGTCACGTTCAAGCGTGCCGTCCATCACCGAGTCGAGTAGTTCAGTAGTAATGATGACCGGTGACAGTTCCCACGGCGGGGTTTCCAGCCCGAGCGTGCGCCGCACAAAATTCGCGTCCTCGTCCAAGACACGCCCGCCCGCTTCAAAGGGCTGCGTGCTGACAGGTTTCAAGTAACCAACCTTGAGACCCGCGGCCTGCATCCGCAGACCCAGACCCAGGCTCAACGCGGTCTTGCCAGAAAACGTACTGACGGAAGTGATGTACAAACTCTTCATGTGTTTAGCCCTTTGCAGTTTGAACGCCGGGTGACTCGCGACAGGACCTCAACGGGTCAGTCATGAAGCACCAAACGCATATCCAGTGTAATCGCGCCACGCCCGCTGTCATACACCATCAGCGGGTTAATGTCCATTTCTACGATCTCCGGGAAGTCTGTCACCAACTGCCCGACCTTGAGCAGGATTTCAACCATTGCCTCGCGGTCTGCCGGGGGACGACCCCGCACGCCGCGCAGCATTTCGTGCGCCCGGATTTCGTCCAACATCTCTTCGGCATCCTGGCGGCCAAACGGCGCAACCCGGAAGGTTACGTCCTTGAGCACCTCGACCAGAATCCCGCCCAGACCAAACGTCACCAGGGGGCCAAACTGCGGGTCACGATTCATGCCGACCAGCACTTCGATCCCGTCCATCGACACCATTTCTTGCACCAGGCAGCCCCAGATGCGCGCATCGGGCACATAACGCTGGGCGCGGTACACGATCAGGTCGAAAGCATCGCGCACGTCGGACGCGCCGTTCAGGTTGACTTTCACGCCGCCCACGTCTGTTTTGTGCAGGATGGCCGGGCTGGCGATCTTGAGCACGACCGGGTAGCCGATATCGTTAGCAAATTCTACCGCTTCTTCGGCGGTTGAGGCCAGTTTGTTCTTGGGCAACCGCAGCCCGTAGGCTTCGGCCACTTTGCGGCTTTCGGCCTCGCCCACGCTCACACGGCCTTCCTCGCGGACCGCTGCAAACACCTCGCGCACGACTTCGGTGTCCACGTCGAAGTGCACATATTCAGGATCAGGCCGTTCGCGCGCCACGTTGTAGTCGCGCATAGCGGCGAACGCCGTCGCAGCATGTTCGGGGAAAGAATAGTTGGGCACGCCGTAGCTGGCCAGTACATCCTCGCCTGCTTTAGCCCGTTCTTCACCCATGAAGACCCCGAAGATCGGCTTATCAACCCGCTGGCTGAGCTTACCCACGGCGTTGGCCGTTTCAATGATTTCGGTCATGGCCTGCGGCGTGACAATGCACATAATCGCGTCCACGTTGGGGTCTGCTGCGATCAACTCCAGTGCCGCCGAAAAACGATCGCTGCGCGCATCCCCCAACACATCCACCGGGTTGGCCGCGCTGGCCGCGTCCGGCAGGAATTCTTCCAGCTTCTGGATCGTCTCGCGCTCCATACGCGCCAGTTCCATCTTCAGCCGCTCAAGTGTATCCGTCGCCAGGATACCCGGCCCGCCGGCGTTGGTCACAATCGCGACCCGGTTGCCTTCTAGCAGCGGCTGGTTCGCAAAGGCCCGCGCACAGTTGAACATGTCGTCCAGTTTGTCCAGGCGCAGCACGCCCGCCTGGTAAAAAGCCGCGTCGTACGCCTGCTCCGACCCGGCCAGCGACCCGGTGTGGCTGGAAACCGCTCGCGAACCGGATTCAGTCGCACCGCTCTTGAGCACCAGGATGGGCTTTTTGCGGCTGACTTCGCGCCCGACCTTGATGAATTCCTGGCCATCTGGCACACCTTCAATGTAGGCCAGGATAACGTGGCTTTCCGGGTCATCGGCCCAGGCCGCCATCAGGTCCACTTCGCTGATGTCGGCTTTGTTGCCCAGGCTAACGAACTTGCTGAAGCCCAGGTCTTTGGAAGCCAATGACCAGTCCAGGATCGCGGTTTGCAGCGCGCCCGACTGCGACATAAACGCGATGTTGCCCTGCGGCGGGGTCCCGGCAGCAAACGTGGCGTTAATCGGCGTGAAGGTGTCGATAATGCCCAGCACGTTAGGACCGATCACGCGAATATCATACTTCTTGGCAATCTCGATCACTTCGCGCTCGCGTTCGACCCCTTCGACGCCCGATTCACGGAACCCGGCGCTGATGATGACCACCGACTTGATGCCCTTTTCGCCACACTCGCGCAGGGCATTGGGCACGTAGTTGTAGGGGATCACGATCACGGCCAGGTCAGGAACTTCGGGTACGTCCATCACCGACGCATACGCCTTGTATCCATAGATTTCGTTGGCTTTGGGGTTGATCGGGTAGAGATTGGCCTTGTAACCAGACTCAATGATGTTGGCAAGCACCGCATAGCCCAGCTTGCCAGGTTGGGTGCTGGCCCCGATGACGGCTACAGCTTTTGGTTTGAAGAATCCTTCTAGCATAGAAACTCCTGGTGAGGACCCACTAAGCAAAAACACCTAACAGGCAGTGCTGGCATTTTCCTGCACCAGACAGGCAGCGCCTGGCCGAAAACACGCACCCAGCCTGGTGTACGTTAATACATGCAGCGGAGCATGGACCTGGTTCCTGAGTGCAGGCGTGGTGGGACGGTGTAAGGCGACAAAGGAGAGCACATCTTGTCCCAGGCCACGCGCCATTATATACTGGCACGGTCACAGAATGCCACCGCGATAAGTCACCCTCCTAGCGGTCAAATTGCACGCCATCTGTGATATACGCTACAATCTATTCGAATTGTTCAGACAACCATTAGAGATATTCTACCATGCCGATTTACCTGGACCACAGCGCCACCACGCCGCTCGACCCAACCGTGCTGGAGACGATGCTGCCCTTCTTTAGCCAGCACTACGGCAACTCGAAAGCCGTGCACGCCTTTGGTCGCGAAGCTGATCGCGCCGTCGAACGCGCCCGCGCCTCGGTAGCCACGCTGCTCAACTGCGCGCCCAACGAGGTGGTCTTCACCAGCGGCGGCACCGAAAGCGATAACCTGGCACTGCGCGGACCGGCCCAATTCGCACGTACCGAGGGTCGTCCCATCACGCTGATTACCGGCCCGGTGGAACACCACGCTATCTCGCTCACCGCGCGTCACCTGGTGGAAACGCTGGGCGCAACGCTGCGCATCGTGCCCGTTGACCACTTTGGCCGTGTGGCCCCCGACGACTTGCGCGCGGCGCTGGACAACCTGCCCGCCGGTGGCCTGGCGCTGGTCAGCCTGATCCACACCAACAACGAGATCGGCACCCGTAGCGACATTGCGGCGCTGGCGGCGGTCGCGCACGAACACGGCGCGCTGTTCCACACCGATGCCGTGCAGTCCGGCGGGTACCTGGCGCTGGACGTGCCGGCGCTGGGCGTGGACATGCTGTCACTGTCATCGCACAAATTCTACGGACCGAAAGGCGCGGGTGTGCTGGTGCTAGGAGACGGCGTTCCCTTCCTGACCTCGACCAGCGGCGCAAGCCACGAAGACGGTCGCCGCGCGGGTACACACAACGTCCCTGGCATCGTGGGTACAGCCGCAGCGCTTGAATACGTGCGCGCCAACATGGATGTCCACAACGCCCACCTGACTCGCCTGCGGGAACGGCTGGTAAGCGGGATTCTGGAGCAAGTGCCGGACGCCGAACTGACCGGCCACCCCACCGACCGCCTGCCAGGGCACGCCAGTTTTGTCTTCCAGGGCATCGAAAGCACGATGCTGCTGATGCACCTCGACCAGCACGGTATCGCAGCCTCGTCGGGCAGCGCGTGCAAGGTCGGCAATCCAAAACCGTCGGCGCTGCTGGGCGCGCTGGGGTACGGTCCGGAATGGACGCTAGGTGGGCTGCGGCTGTCGTTGGGCTTCCACACCACCGAAGACGAAATCGACACCGTGCTGGACGTGCTGCCGGGGATTGTCGAACGGGTGCGCAAGCTGCACGCCGTCAGCCTGTCGTGAAAGTGGAACCCGGAAGCGTATGACTGCTCCACCCCGTCCCCCCCGCGTGGTTGTCGCCATGAGTGGCGGCGTAGATAGTTCCGTCGCGGCGGCCTTGCTGGTCGAGCAGGGTTACGACGTGATCGGCATGATGATGCGCCTGTGGTCGGAGGACTGCGGCACGGGTGGATCGAATCGCTGCTGCACGCCAGACCAGATGGCGGATGCGCGCCGTATCGCTGATTCGCTTGATATCCCGTTTTACGTGATCGACACCCAGGACGTTTTTCGCCGCACCATTGTGCAGTTTTTCATCGACCGCTACGCCGCCGGGGATACCCCCAACCCGTGCATCGAGTGCAACCGCCACATCCGCTTCGAGTGGCTGTTGAACCACGCGCTGGCGCTCGACGCCGATTACCTCGCCACCGGGCATTATGCGCGCGTCGACCATCGCCCGGACGGCAGCGCCCGCCTGCTGATGGGTCGCGATCCGCGCAAGGACCAGAGCTACGTGCTCAGCGTGCTCACGCAGGAAAAACTACGGCACGTGCTGTTTCCCATCGGGGAGTACGAGAAATCGACTGTGCGCGACCTGGCGGCCAAATTCGGGCTGCCGGTAGCCCAAAAGCGCGACAGCCAGGACCTGTGCTTTCTGGCCGATGGCGATTACCGGCGCTTTCTGCGCGACCACACCCCGGATTCGGTGCAGCCGGGTCCGATCCTGACCCGCGACGGGCAGGAACTCGGCCAGCACCAGGGCTTGCTGAATTACACTATCGGCCAGCGCAAGGGTCTGGGGCTGGGGGGGCCACAGCCGCTCTACGTGCTGGCAACCGACCCGGACCGCAACGCCCTGATCGTAGGCGCGCGCGAGGAACTGGGGCGCAGCACGCTCGAAGCCGGGCGCGTTAACTGGGTGTCCGGCACTGCGCCAGAGTCCCCCTTCCGCGCCGAGGTCAAAATCCGTTACAAAGCGCCGCCTGCCCCGGCCCTGGTCACGCCATTGAGCGAAGACCGTTTCCGGGTCGAATTCGACGACGCCCTGCGCGATATCACGCCGGGACAGGGGGCGGTAGTATATGACGGCGAGGAATGTTTAGGCGGCGGCATCATCGCGCGCTCTGCCTACACCCCAACGCTCTGAACACCCCATTACACTGCGCCGAGCCAGTGCCCCACTTCTTCCGCAAACAGCAGCA
>JAADYV010000466.1 GCA_010092855.1 Chloroflexota bacterium
TCCCCGGCCTGGCCTTGAACCTGGACGAACAGCCGACGCTGGTTAAGACGCTGCAGGACCGCCGCCAGGCGCGCCTGACCGAAACGGAACACCTCGACGAACTGGTCGATCTCTATACTCGGCTGGATATCGGGCAGGTCGGCCCGGCGTACTTTCAACCGCTGACGCGCTCCGGGCAACTGCTGGGCATTATGATCGTGGGCCTGCCCTATACCTCGCGTGAACTGCTTGACACCGAGTCCACGCTGCTGGACGGGTTGGGGCCAGTTGCGGCGCGGTTGCTCTCGCTGAGCCGGGCGGCACAAAGCGCCAAGTTCAGCGCGGATGCCGAGGTAATCCAGACGCTGGTCAGCGGGGGCGCGCCGGATGCTCTGGACGATGCCAGCGCCGCCGCCGCCCGCCAGGAGATGCAGCACAGCCTGGAACTGGCCCAGGAACAAATCGCCGAATTAAGCCGCATGGTGCGCGACCTGCAGGTCGAGTTGGATTATGAACGCAGCCGGCTGGCGCAAGTCCTGGAAGACGACAACCAGGACATGACCATTTCTCAGCGCATCGAGACGCTGTCATTCGAACGCAAGGAACTGGCCGCCGAACGCCAACTGCTGGCCCAGGCCTTGCAAGAAGCCCAGGCGACACTGGCCGGGGCGACCGGGTCGGCGGACGAAGGCGTCTATACGAACATGATCGACAGTCTGCGCCGCGAACGGGACGAACTCGAAGTCCAGAAAACGAAGCTCGAACGCCAGCTTGAAGACATCCGCACGGCTCGTGAACGCGCCGTTCCCGACGCTTTGCGCGATATGCTGACCGAACTGAGCGAGGACAAAGCCCGGTTGAGCGCTGAGCGGGATTCGCTTAAAGCGGACCTGGAAAACGTCCAAGAGCAATTGCAGGACCTGGGCGTGGAGGACAGCCCGCTCTCAGTGGCGCAAGCCCTGGCCCAACTGACGGAAGAACGCACCTACTACAAAACGCGCGCTGAGAAGATCGCGTCCGAGCGGGATTTGCTGCTGGAGGAACGATCCAAACTCGCCGACCAGATTCAGCGCGAATCGGAGCGTGAGGCGCAGCTTGCGGCCCTGGAATCTGACTTACGCCGTCTGGCCACCGACCGCGAAGCCTTGATCAAACAGCGCGATACGATGCGCGGCGAACGCGACGACTTGATCAAGGCGCGCGAGAAATGGACGGAACAACGGGCGCGGATACTGGGCGAGATGACCGGACTGCAAGCCGAACTTGAAGACACTGCCTTCGAACTCAAAGAAGCCATTGCCGACCGGCGGCGCATCAACACCGAACTCACCAAGATCGAAGGCGAGCGGGATCGGTTGCTGGCGGAACGCACCACGCTGCAAACCGAACGCGACCAGGTCATGGCGCGCGTCGAAGGTAACCGCGAACTGCTCGAACAACTGGGCGCGGACGGCGTCGGCACGCTCAAGGGCATGATTGACGAATTGACGGCAGAACGCCAGCAGCTTGAAGATGAACTGGCCGACGTCCAGCAGCAGTTGGTTACGCTCGAAAACGAGCGCGTGCGCCCGCCCGGTGCCACGGAAGGCACACGCCCGATTGCGCCCGAAAACGCAGACGTGATCATGTCGATTGCGCAGGAACTGCGCACACCGATGAGTTCGATCATGGGCTATACTGACCTGATGCTGAGCGAGTCGGTTGGTATTCTCGGCGCGCTCCAACGCCAGTTTTTGCAGCGCGTACAGGCCAACGTCAACCGGCTGTCCACCCTGATTCAAGACCTGGTCAGCATCAGTATGCTGGATTCCGATGATCTGAAGCTGGAACCGGCGACCGTCAGTATGCTAGAAGCCATCGAGGACGCAATTACGAAGGCAGGCACCCAGTTTCGCGAAAAGGGCATCACGCTGCACATGAACCTGCCCGATGACCTGCCGCCTGTCCGCGCCGACCGGGACGCCATGCAGCAGGTGATGGTGCAACTGCTCTCCAACGCCTACCTTGCCTCCCCGGCCCACAGCGAGATCACCATCAGCGCCGAACATGTCCACAACTTTGTTCCCCCCGTCAGCGAAGACATCGCGCCGGTGGGTATGCCGGTGGATGGGATTCACGTCCAGGTGACCGACCAGGGCGGCGGTGTCCCCCCAGACGAGCAGCGCCGTGTCTTCGGGCGGCTGTACCGCGCCGATAACCCACTGATCGAAGGGCTTGGTGATACGGGAGTGGGCCTGTCGATTGCCAAAGCGCTGATCGAGGCGCACGGTGGCACCATCTGGCTGGAGAGCAATCTCGGCCAGGGCAGCACCTTCCAGTTCGTTATCCCGCTTGCCATCAGCGCCATACAGGAAGGCTAAACCATCATGCGCCACCGCCGCAACCGCAGCAACGAAATTCTGGTCGCCATTGTCGTGATGGCTGTGGCGACGGTCGCCCTGGCCTTTGGCATCATCCTGACCTTGAGTAGCAATGCCAACGGTGATGATGACGCTGATTCTCCGGACCGCGTCGCCGAAGGGGACGACGAACCGTCCGACGATCTTGAGCCAGATAACGGCGCGCCCGCGGGCGACGATCATGGCCCTGGCATTGGAGATGAGCCTGATGATCCCGGCGCGGGAGAAGACGGCAGCGGGGACGGTGGCGAGAGCTTCGGCCCAGGCGATGGCCGCATCACACCCACGATCGCGGTGGTGGTGCCCGATGCGTTTACCAGCCCTGCTGCACCACTCGACACCGGCATGCCGCCGCGTTCCCCACAGCCACCGCTGCCGGGTCGTGCGACGAGCACACAGACGCCAACGCTGTTCGGTACGCCACAGGTCCCGGCGGTGCCAGCCAGTACACCCACCACACCCGCGCGCACGCCACGCCCGCCCGCCGATACGCCAGCGACGCCCGACACAACGGCCCGCCCGCCGGTCACGCCCCAGACCCTATCCGTGACCACGCTTGCACCAGCGCCGACAACAGCGGCCCCGGTCGAAGGGGACTTGCGGCCCACAACCGAGGTCGCTACCCGCGTTGCCACCACCATCGCACCTTCGACCACGCCGTCTGACACCCCCGAACCGCCAACAAACACCCCAACACTGACGCGCACCCCGCGTCCCCCAACGGCGACCCGGACTCCGTCCGAGACGCCGATTACGCCCACCGCGACAAACACCCCATCCAACACACCGGAAACGCCGACGGTCACGCCCACGGTTCCGACCCGGACGCCGCGTCCAACGACGACGACGCCTACGCCTTCTGAAACACCCATCACGCCCACACGGACTCCCACCCCGCGCCCACCAACCGCGACCTCCACCCCGTCTGAGACACCCATCACGCCCACGCGAACATTCACCCCGCGCCCCACGACTGTCGCCCCGACGGACACCGTCGCGCCGACGGACACCATCAGGCCGCCGGATACCTTGACTCCAAATCCAGCCTTGATCGAGCCGACGATGGCCGCGCGAACGGTGACGGCTCAATTTGAGAACGCCCAGACTCGAACCGCGACCGCCCAGGCAACGGCGGCCCGACCGGGCACACCCGTTGCAGCGGGATCGCCTACGCTGACGTTCACACCCTACCCCACGCTCACGCCCAGCATCACGCCCTTTGGCGATGTGCAGACACAGACCGCCCTGCCGCCAGACGCGACCAGCGCCTGCCCCACCACCCCTCCCGACTGGACCACGACCTACATCATCCAGTCGGGCGATACGCTGTTCCGGCTAACGGTGCGCATTAACCAGACCGTCGAGACGCCCATCAGCCTGAATGAGCTGTCTACCAATAATTGCATCACCGATCCCAGCCGGATTCCGGTCGGGTTTGTGCTGCGCGTGCCACCGGGCAGCGACCTGAGCACCGCCGTTGTCCCACCCGTCGCAGCTCCAGGAACACCGGGCGCAGGCGTCGCCACCATACCCCCGGCGATGAGCGGCACGCTGAGCTTCAACTGTGACAATCCCCTGGCCACCATCACCGAGCCGCGTCCGGGCACGGTGCTGCGTGGGACCTTCGCCATCTACGGCACGGCCAACATCGACAATTTCGATTTTTACCGGATACAGGTGTCCAGCACAGGCCGCAGCGAAGCCGATTTCGCCACGCTGGGCGTGTACTACGACCGCGTGAACAACGGGCAGCTCGGCATCGTTAACACGGCGGCGTTTGGCCCCGGTGACTACTGGCTGCGGCTGACGGTGCGCGACAACACCGGCAACTATCCGCCGCACTGCGTGATCCGCGTGCGCTTCGAGTAGCACACCACCACCCGGAGCAAAACATGATGACCGACGCACACCTCATTACCATCCACACCACGACTGACATCGGTACGCTGGCCATTTCCGGTTCCGAGCGGGGCATCCAGGCGGTTGGTTTTGTTGACGAGGAGCACAGCGTACCCTCCACAGGCGATGTGCCGGATGTGCTGCGCGCAGCGGTTGAGCAGTTGGACGCCTATTTCGCGGGCCAGCGCACGACGTTCGACCTGCTGCTCGACTGGCACGGCACCGCATTCGAACAGCGCGTGTGGACCGCCCTGCTGGAGATTCCGTTTGGCGAAACGCGCACCTATGGCCAGGTCGCGGA
>JAADYV010000467.1 GCA_010092855.1 Chloroflexota bacterium
ACGCCAATGCCGTGCTCACGGATGGCCTGGCCCGCAATCAGCGGCGCGAGGTACATGATCGACCCCACCGAGAGGTCGATGCCTGCCGTCAGCAGCACAAACGTCATGCCAACCGCCACCATGCCGATAAACGAGGCCTGCTTGATGATGTTTTGGATGTTCTGCCCGGCCCAAAAGTCCGCCGACACCATCCCAAAAAACAGGAAGATCGTGATAAACAGGATGGGGGTGGTGTTCTGCAGCAGGACCATGGCGATACGCTCGCGGCGGTCCAGGTGTGAAGACATGCTGAACGGCCCGGTCAACGCACTGACCAGCTGCCGTTTGGCGCGCTCCGAGATCAGCGGCGGTTCGATACCGGCCTCGATGTGCGCCTGGGTCCGGGTGGTGATCAGGTAGACGAACCCCAGCCATAGCACATAGATGGCAATGAGACCACCGGCCAGGCCCACCACCGCGCCGAGGATCAGGCCCCGCTGTGGGTCCCGGTTTTTGCTGGCAAACAGGGCGCGCGCGCCGACGCTGCCCAGGATCGCCGCCGCCAGGTGGTTGACCAGCAGGACGGGGAGTAAGGGAATGTACATCAGGTTTCTCCGCAAAAAATCAACAATTTGCCATGCGTCTCAACGGCTGGCTACGCGCCATTTTCCTCACGAAAAGCGGACCGCAAAATGGCTTCCTGGTCAAATTCGGTCTGGTCAAACTGGCCGCGTACCTCGCCCTGGCTCATGACCAGGATGCGGTCGCACATGCCCACCAGTTCGTCCAACTCGGAGGAGATGAACAAGACGCCGGTGCCCTGCGCGGCCAGGTCGTTGATAATCGAATATATTTCATACTTGGCCCCCACGTCGATACCGCGGGTTGGCTCGTCCATGATGAAGATCGATGGCTCGGTCATCAACCATTTGGCGACAACTACTTTTTGCTGGTTGCCCCCGCTCAGGCTTTTGACCGGCTGGGTCTGGATATCGCCGCACTTGATTTGCAGCAGGGCCTTGTATTCGTTGGCCGTCTGGACCAGCGTATCGCGGTTGACAAACTGCGTCACCAGGTTGGCGAAGCGGGGCAGCGACACCAGCGCGATGTTATCCGCGATGGGAATGTTCATCAGCAGCCCTTCTTCGCGCCGGTTTTCGGTCACAAACGCGATCTGGTTGCGGATGCTGCGCCGCGCCGACAGCCGGTGATTGTTGGTGTTGCGGACCATGACGTGCCCGGCTTCGTGCTCGTCCAACCCAAACACGATGCGCGCCAGTTCCGTCCGGCCCGACCCCATCAGGCCAAACACGCCCAGCACTTCACCGGCGTGCAGGCGGAAGTTGATGTCTTCCACGATGCCGCTCTGCGAAATACCGCGCACCTCCAACAGCACATCGTCGGTAGGAGCCGTTTCGCGCGCAGGGAACAACTGCTCGATGTTGCGCCCGACCATCAGCGAGATCATGCGGCTGATGTCGAATTCCGACCGGGGGCCAGCGCCCACCAGTTCGCCATCGCGCAGCACGGCGATGTCGTCGGCCAACTGCATCACGTCTTCCAGAATGTGCGAGATGTAGATCATCGTTTTGCCAGCGGCGCGCAGCCGCTCGATGATCTCGAACAGGTGCTCCGTCTCGCGCGCGGTGAGCGAGGTCGTTGGCTCGTCGAAGATGATCAGGTCGGCATCAATGCTCAGCGCCTTGACGATTTCGACCATCTGGCGCTCGCCGGGCGAAAGGCGTTCGATCAACGTCGTGGGCGACAGGTCCAGCCCAATCGAGTCGAGTAGCTGCTGGGTTTGCGCGCGCATAGTCGCCATATCCAGCAGCGGCAGCCACCTGCGACGGGGGAAGCGGTCGATGAAGATGTTTTCGGCAATGCTCAGGTTGGTGAACAGGTTGAGTTCCTGGTGGATGAACGCGACTCCGGCCTGGGTTGCTTCGGAGGGCGTGCGTGGGCGATAGGGTTCGCCGTTGAGCAGCACCTGCCCGCCGTCGGCCCGGATCACGCCGCCGATGATGTTCATCAGCGTGGACTTGCCCGCGCCGTTTTCCCCGATGAGACCCAGGATGTGCCCGCGTTCCACGTTCAGCGTCACATCCTGGAGCGCGTACACCCCAAAAAACGCCTTAGACGTAGACTGGAATTCGAGAATTGTATCGCTCATGATTAGCTCTCCCGCGCCAGCAGACGAGTCCGGGTGACATCAATCAGTGCCGCCAGCAGAATGATCGAGCCTTTGACGATGTCGATTTCAAAGGCCGAGAGTTTGAGCAGGTTGAGCGTGTTGGAGAGCAGCACAAAGAACAGCACGCCGAAGAAGGTCCACAACACTTTGCCCTTGCCCCCGAACAGACTGGTCCCGCCGATGACGGTTGCGCCGACCACGTCCAGCAGCAGGTTTTCGCCCAGCGTTGGTCGCCCGGCTTGCAAACGCCCGGAATAGATGATCCCGGCGACGGCAGCACAGAAGCCGCTGAACATATACACCAGGATGATGGTGCGCTTGGTGGGCACGCCAGAGACTTCGGCGGCGCGGGCGTTGGTGCCAACCGCGTATACGTGGCGGCCAAACACCGTCCGGCTGAGCACCACGTGCGCCACAATGCCCAGTCCTGCCGCGATCAGCAGTGGATAGGTGACAAAAGACAGCACATCTCTGCGGCTGATCTGGCGCACCTGCTCGCCTACGTAGATCGAGATGATGTCGCCTTCGCCCAGCTTGATGAAGTCTTCCGGCAGGCCGCGAATGTTGTTCGACTGGGTCAGGTAGATCGCCAGCGCGCTGAAGAATGTCATCGATACCAGCGTGACCATGAAGGGCGGCATTCGGAAGCGTGCAATCGCCATGCCATTGAGGAAGCCAATGAACAGCCCGATGCCCAGCATGGCCAGGATCGCCAGCTCGACCGCATACTGGTGCCCGGCCAGCAAACCCCCTTCTTCAGTGACGATGTTGCCCCACAAAATGCTGTTCTGGAACTTCAACGGGTCAACGTTAGTGGTCATTAAGGCGGCTCCGACCACGCTGGTAATCGCCATCACCGAGGTTTGCGAGAGGTCAATCCCCGCCGTCAGCAGCACGAAGGTCTGCCCAATCGCAATCGCCAGCAGGGGCCAGGCGTTGGCCAGCACGTTTGTCAGGTTCAGCGGCGTGTCGAGCACCTGAATGCGCTCGGTCATAATCAAGAAATAGATAATCGTCAGGTACAGAATAAAATATTCTGAGAACAAAAAGCGCTTGAGCCATTTGATACCAAATACAACCGGCGGCGATTCTCTGACAATGTCGTACCACCGGGCCAGTTGTGCGGTTGTGATCGGAAACTCGCGTTCGTTGGTTGTTGTTGCCATTGACCATGCCTCGCTCTGGTCAGTCGTCTTGCCTGATGCGTCGTTCAAGTGCCAACCAGGATACTATACTGGGATTCGCTCGGTAGTGTTGGCATTGCCGCCTGAGATTGGCGAACTCGTGAGTACAGGTGCCAACACGGCCTATTGGCTGACAGATGGGTTGGGGATCTGCGCGCAACAGATCCCCAAAACCAGGGATGCGAAAAACGGGTTTGGTGCTTACTCGTCGAGGAAGCCCTCGTCGTACAGGACACAGCCCCACATATCCATCTCACGTTCCTCGATGTTGCCCTGGGTCAGCGCAAAACCGGGGTCGGGGATGATTTCGTTGGGCCAGTAGTTTTCGTCTTCGATGGCTGCCAACAGCGCATCCATCGTGATCTCGGCTTCGTAGAACAGGTCCTGCACACCGGTGGCGTCCACATAGCCTTCCAGCATCAGCATACAGGCCGTCGCGTCGCCGTCCAGACCACCGAGGATCACGTGGCCTTCTTCACCGACCGGCACCCACTTGTCCATCGGTTCCAGCACCGAGCGGATGGTCGGATACAGGAAGTCGGAGGACGTGAAGATGAAGTTGACTTCGGGGTTGGCCACCATCGCGGCCTCAAAGTTGGCCAGCGCGGTCGCGGCGTCCCACTCGGTCGCCACTTCGATGGGGTCTTCGAACAGGTCGGGGTTGGCTTCGATCACGTTGTAGAAACCCTGGCGACGGCCAACAGCGTTGGGATCACCCAGGTCACCGACCAGGATCAGCGGCTGAAGCTTATCGCCGGTTTCTTCGAACTGCAACTGGGCCTGCTCGGCCATGTATTCAACGGCTTGCTGGGTGATGATTTCGTTGTCGGCCACCACCACAATCGCGTCGTTGGGGTTGTCGTCCGAAGGCGGACGGTTGAAGACGGCAATCGGTACGTCGTTGTCGTTGGCTTCGCCCACAATCGTCACGGCGCTTTCGCCATCCTGCGGGATGAGGATGATGCCGTCAACGCCTTGGGCGATGCAGTCGATAACCTGTTCGTACTGGCGGTTGGCGTCCTGGTTGCCGTTGACCTCGATCACTTCGATGTCCATGTCGCGCAGCGTTTCGGTGATCGCGCGGTGACCGGCTACCCAGAACTCAGTTTCCAGGTCCTGAAAAGCGAAGCAGATGGTGATGTCGTCTTGTGCGGCGGCTTCCTGCCCGGTGTAGTAGGGCACACCGGCGGACAGGACTAGCATGACGGTTAGTACGGCCAAAACGACGAGCTTACGAGCGTTTCCCTTCATTTTTTGCTATCCTTTCTATACTGTAACTTCAAAATTAGAATTTGGGTCTGGGCAGGCACTGTTTGTGAGCGAAACAGTGTCTGCGCTGTTTAAGGTAGTGTTCGTATGTGCCAAAACACCTCCTTGCGCCGGATTGCGCAATATCATCAAGCCAATATGATTGTGATAATGCCGTCCGAATCAGGTATCGTGCGCCGCCATGTGATTGAGCTGCCGGAGCAGGTCGTCTTCGTTAATCGCGCCGGTGGTCCACTCATCCTGTAAACGGCGCAGCGTCACTACCGTCGAGTTGGTGGGTAGGTCCACGTCATCGTAGGTGATCACGTCGCCCTTCTTGACGGGACGGGTGAGGACCGCGTCTTTGGCGATGCCCACCGGCAGCGCACGCTGGGCGGCGGCATGTTTGTAGACGTCGGTCATGCAGTAGTGTGTGCGCCCGCCGATGCGTTCCAGCGCCCGGCCCGGTTCCAGGTCCGTTTTGGCGACAGCAACTACTTCAGCGGTCAGTTTGGGCAGGGGCGCCATCGTTGTGCGGCCCTGCAAAACTGCCTGCGCCACCGAGAGCGGCACCTCCATGCTGCACAGGTGGAAGGGCCGCAGCAGCACGTAGTTGGGGCCATGCCCCATATCGCGCAGGATCAAGGCCTCGCGCAGCCGCTGCTGGTCGGTGGTGAACACCAGGAACACGCCCGGCTTCAGGTCACCGATAACGTAATCCACCACGCCGTATTTGTTGAGCACGCCGCCGTGTTCCTTGAGCGTGAAGGTGTCTTTGATGTCGGCAATGTTGATCTGCGGCCCGTGCATCCCAAACACGTCCGGCACCAGGCCGGTCGCATTGGCCACACACGCCATCTCGATTTCGGTCTTCGAGCCGTCCACAAACTCGATCAGCATTTCGGGCGTCAGCCCGCGCCGCGCCGCTTCTTCGGCCAGGTCTTCTGGCACGGCGTCCCGGTTGAGCGGGTTGTTTTTGCCTTTGCCGGCGGCGATAATGGTCAGGCCCAGCGCCCGCGCAAAATCGAACAACTCGTACAGCGCGGTCGGCTCGTCACCGGCCCCAATCGCGTAGATGACGCCGTGCTGGTCGGCATACCACTTGAGCAGCGGCCCCACCGTAATGTCCATTTCCACGCTCATGGTGATGATGTGCTTGCGCTGGAAGATGGTGCGCAGCGTCGCCCGTGAGCTGACATCCGGGTGCCCGGTGGACTCGATCACGGCTTGCACCTGGGGCGCATCCGTCACCAACTGGTAGTCGGCGACGGCCACGAAGTGGTTGTCCAGCCGCGCCCGGTTGACTTCGTCCAGCGTTTCGGCGACCGTCACCCGGCCATTCTCGTGTCCGGCGATGCCATAGGCCTCGACAGCCCGGTCCAGGTCGATGTCCGCCGCGATGACGATTTCCTGCGATGGCATTAGCGCGACCTGGCTGATGATGTCGGTCCCCATCTGGCCCGCGCCAACCAGCCCGACCGGGATGTATTGTTTTGCATCGGCAAGCAGCCGCATATCCTCAGATAAACCGAACATAGACTCTCAGTCTCCTGGTGTAAGCACAACTTTTAGCTCTGTGGCGTTCATGGCGGCGGCGAAAGCCTCTTGCACCTGTTCCAGCGGGTAGCTGGCCGTGATAATTTTCGAGGCCTGGATCAAGCCGCGGTCCAGCAAATCAAGCGCGGTGGCGTGCATACTGGGGTGATAGGAGAAGTTGCCGATCACGCTCAATTCATCGTAGTGGATGCGGTTGCTGTCCAGGTGAGTGATGGGGTCGGACTTGGGCAGCCCGCCGAACAGCCCGACACGCCCGCGCTTGCGCACCATGTTCACCGCCTGGGCCTGCGTTTCCTTGAACGGGTTAGCCACAATCGCTACGTCTGCGCCGCGCCCTTCGGTCAGCGCCTGCACTTCCGCAACCACGTCCTGCTTCAAGTTGTCCAGCACGTGCCACGCGCCCAGGTCGTTGTTCAGGAACATATCCAGCCGCCCGCCCGTGATGCCGATCATGATCGGCTTGGCCCCGCGCAGCCGGGCTACCTGAACATGCAGCGCGCCAATCGGCCCGTCACCGATGATGGCCACCACTTCGCTGGGTTCGACCTGGAGTGTTTGCTGGGCCCACAGCACTGACGACGCGGGTTCGGCCAGCGCTGAGTCCAGGTCGGAGAGCGTGGCCGGAAGGCGGTGCACGATACCGCGCCGCAAGATCGCCTCTGGGAGCTGCATGTACTCCGCCATCCCACCGGGATAGTCCAGCCCCAATAGCTTCCAGTCTTCGCACAGGTTAAACAGCGCGCGGCGGCAGTAGTAACAGTCGTGGCATGACACGTCTGCCGCCACTGCCAGCCGGTCCCCCACAGCGTAGTCGGTCACTTCCGTGCCAACTTCCGCCACCACACCCGAAATCTCGTGCCCCAAAATCTGCCATTCGCGTTCGGAGCGCAAGCCATGCTTAAAGGCGCGCAAATCTCCCCCGCAAATGCCGCAGGCCGTTACCTTAAGCAGCACACCATCAGGCGGCACGTCCGGACGCGGCACGTCTTCGCACGCGATCTGTCCAGGGCCACGAAACACAACAGCTTTCACTGATTTCCATCCTTTTCTTGTTGTTGGAGCATAATACCGACTGCGCCGCCGGGATGTGTCTGGCCGAACTGCTCCTGGCTGTAGCCACGCAAATGCAGCAGCACCACGCACAGGGCGTCGCCCATCGCGCTCACCGTCAGCGAACTGCCGGTGGCGATCATGCCATACGGGTCCACGTCGGGAGCCGCCTGGATGCGCAGCACATGGTCGCTGAGCTGACCAAGGGTCGAGGCCGGTTTTTCCGTCAGGGCGACCAGGGTTGCGCCGCGCTGTTTGGCGATACGCGCCAGGTAGTTGACTTCGGTGGTTTCGCCGCCCTTCGAGATGGCGATCACCACGTCATTGGCCGTAACCGCCCCCGCCAGGCCGTGCTGGCTGTCACCGGGGTGAATAAACAGGGCCGGGGTGCCGCAGCACGACAGCAGGTGCGCCAGCCGGGCTGCTACCGCGTTGGATGTGCCGGACCCGGCGACCAACACATGCCCGGAACAGGCCAGCAGCGTTTGGGCGACGGTGACGAAATGTTCGTCAAGCTGCTCGACCAGAGCCGCAACACTGGCGCTCTCGATTTCAAGCACATGACGTGCTGCCTGGAGAATTTCATCCGGTGACACTATGTTTCTCCCCTGGTGAATGGTTGGATGGAAACCCGTATGTTGTTAATGAGCAAATGTTCAATAATGAATATTCGCTCAATCACTATCTATAGTAGAAGGTCGGCTGGCGTTTGTCAAACGCTTTTTGAGCGGAATATCGGGGGTGCATCGCAGCAGAGAACAATAGCACCAGACCCAGCGTGAGCGGTTCACACCAGGCAGGGGGAGGGGATGACGTTCGGGCCGGGGGTCAATCCAGAGGTCGATCCGGAGGCCGGACCCTGACCCAAACTTTGGCGCGGTCGGGAAGCCATCTCGTGCGAGATACGGAGTCCCGAATCGCGGTGGGTGGTGT
The DNA here is from genome assembly GCA_010092855.1 of Chloroflexota bacterium. Taxonomy (GTDB): domain Bacteria; phylum Chloroflexota; class Anaerolineae; order Aggregatilineales; family Aggregatilineaceae; genus TC-15. The sequence continues at coordinate 8,143 of JAADYV010000467.1, forward strand.
GGTTATTTAGCCTATCGCCATACTTGCAGTCCTCAAAGACTCAATGCCAGCACGAATGCCGTCCGGTGCGCCGAATATGGCTGACCCGGCCACCAGCACATTGGCACCGTGCGCTACCACTTGTGGCGCAGTTGACGGGCCAATGCCGCCGTCAACCTGAAGGTCTAGATCACGCCAGGCGGCGCGGGCCATCATCCGGATCCGCTCGATCTTGCGCAGGGTTTGCGGCAAAAAGCGCTGCCCAGGATATCCCGGATTTACTGTCATCACCAGCACCATATCCACCAATGGCAGCATCTCTTCAACCATCACCACGGGCGTATGCGGGTTCAACGCGACCGCGGGCTGGCACCCCTCTTCACGGATTTGTTGCACCACTCGGCTGAGGTGCTGGCAGGTTTCGACATGCACCGTGATGATAGTGGCTCCCGCCGCCGCGACGGACGCGATGTGGCGCTCCGGGTGCACGATCATCAAGTGCACATCCAACGGCAGCGTCGTACAACGGCGTGCCGCCCGAATGATGGGCAATCCATAGGAGATATCGGGCACGAAAGACCCATCCATCACGTCGATGTGAATCCAATCGGCACCGGCGACCTCGGCTGCCGCGATCTGATCGCCTAGGCAGGCGAAGTCTGCCGAGAGGATTGAGGCCGATATACGTAGTGGAAGTGACATAGACAGGTCCTCAACTCGGTGTAAACTGCGTAGACGGTGGCGCATCGTTGGCCGGGCAATCGACGAGGACGCGCGCCAACTGGTGATCGGTGATCAACACGCTGATCAATCTGCTATCCAGCGCGCCGCAGACGGCAGCCTGTTTTTCCAGGCCGCCGGCCACGCCGACCACGCGCTCGATCTGTTGGAGCTGCGCCAGCGAGATGCCAATGACCAGATCGTCGAGCGCGGACGCGATGGGCTGGCCGTTCGCATCGAAAAAACGCAGTCCGATATCACCCACTGCGCCCGCGGCCAGCACGACGTCTAGCTGCTCCTCGCGCATGATTGATCCATCGCGCATCACCACTGACTCCGGCGTTGGCACTCCGATGCCCACAAACGCGACCGTAATTTCCGCGAAGCGCTCGTAGGCGCGCTGCACATGGCTGTCCGAGAGCAGCGCTTGTTTGGTGGCCAGGGAATCGACGATGCCCGGCGCGGGAATGAGCGTCAGTTTGCCGTTGAGCAGGCGCGCGATGCGGCGGCAGATGGTGGTGGCGTGCACTTCAGCTTCGGGCGCACCCAAGCCACCGATCAACTGCACGACGTGCACGTCCTGCGCTTCGTAGGGCCGCAGAGCGTTGACCATCGCGTGCAGCGTGGTGCCCCAGGTCACGCCGATGATGTCGCCATCCTGCAAGATGCGCTGTAGATAGTCCGCCGCCGCGATGCCCAGTTCGCGCGCCACCATATCGCGTGAGGTGGTGTGATCCACGTCCACCACGACAACTTCTTGCAGGCCAAAGCGCGCTTCGAGTTGGTGCTCCAGGTCGGCGAAGCCGCCCATGGGGGAAGAAACCGTGATCTGGACCAGCCCGGCTTCCTGGGCGCGCTGCAGCAGGCGCGATACTTTGGGGCGGGAGAGATGCAAGCGCCGCGCGATCTCTTGTTGGGTGAGCTTCTGCTCGTAATACAGCTTGCTGACCTTGCTTAGCAACCGCAGGTCAACGGCTGTGGGCTTTCGCGCCACG
>JAADYV010000468.1 GCA_010092855.1 Chloroflexota bacterium
GGCATTTCGCGCGATGCGCTGCCGCCCCCAGACGACAGTACTGCGTCAGACACCGCCCCCAGTGAGTAGGCGTCTGTCCCCGGAGGTGCAATCTACTGAACCAGACACATGAGCGTGCGCAGCCCGGCACGCTCATCTGCTTTGAAGGCAACGCGCCAAAGAGAGTGTGCGATGTTTGGCACACCAGAATGTGACTTCAGGCGTCGATTTGCCTGTCAAAATTTCCTTTGTGAACCGGCGGTGGGTACGTACAATGGGAACAAATGTATAGACGGCTTTTTGTGTATCAAACTAATGCAAAAGGATTAAGGAATGCTGCGTTCGTTATTTTTGTATCTTTCCCAGGCAAACTGGGCCAAAGACCTTATGCTGCGGATCGGATTCGCCCGCCGCACCGCCCACCGGTTTGTCGCCGGTGACACTCTGCCGGAAGCCATTGACTCTACCCGCAACATCAACCAGCGCGGGATGTTGGTCACGCTCGATCATCTCGGTGAAAGCGTCACCGACGAAGCCAGCGCGCTCCAGGCTGCCGACGCCTACCTCGAACTGCTGGAGGCCCTGGACGGTAGCGATGCCGAAGCCACCTGCTCGCTTAAGCTCACCCAGCTTGGGCTGGACATCAGCGAAGACTTGTGCCTGCGCAACATGCGCCGCATCCTGGAAAAAGCCCGGACCACCGGCAACCACGTCACAATTGACATGGAAAGCTCGGACTACACCGACATCACGCTCCAGATTTACCGCACGCTGCGCGACGAATATGAGTTCGACAACGTCGGTATCGTCATCCAGGCATACCTGTACCGCAGTGAAGACGACATGCGCGCGCTCGCCAGCGAGGGGGCATATGTCCGGCTGTGCAAAGGCGCATACAAAGAACCGCCGGACCGCGCCTTCCCGGACAAATCCGACGTGGATGCCAATTTCGTGTATCTCACCGAGTTGTTCCTGAATCCCCAGGCGTGCACCAACGGTGCCTACCTGGGCATCGCCACCCACGACGAAAAGATGCTCACGGCTTCCAAAGCCCATGTCACAACACACAACATTCCGCACGAAAACTTCGAGTTCCAGATGTTGTACGGCATCCGGGGCAAGTTACAGGAGCAGCTCCGGGATGACGGCTTTAAGGTCCGGCTTTATGTCCCCTACGGCACGCAGTGGTATCCTTATTTCATGCGGCGGCTGGCCGAACGTCCGGCCAATGTGTGGTTCATTCTGAGCAATTTGTTCCGCCGCTAGGACTATCGAACTACCCAATCAGCAGAAGGAAAACGATTGTGCCGTTCAGCATCGAAAGCGTGCATCTCAACGAGATCAAAGTCATCGTCCCCAGGGTGTTCGAGGACCATCGCGGCTATTTCATGGAATCGTACCGCCAGGACCTGTTCACCGAAATGGGCATCCCCCATGCATTCGTGCAGGACAATCACTCGCGGTCGGTCAAAAACGTGGTGCGCGGCCTGCACTTCCAGTGGGAGCCGGCAATGGCCAAGCTCATGCGAGTCACGGTGGGAACCGTATTCCTGGTCGCGGTGGACATCCGCCCCGGTTCGCCCACGCTGGGGGAATGGTTTGGGCTGGAAGTTTCTGCCGAAAACCAGCGCCAGGTGTTCGCGCCACCGGGGTTTGCGCGCGGATTCTGTGTGCTGTCTGACGTGGCGGAACTGCAATACAAGTGCACGGCGATCTACAACCCGGCGTGCGAGAGCAGCATCCGCTGGAGCGATCCCGACATCGGTATCGCGTGGCCGGTGGGTGAACCGATCCTGTCGGAGAAAGATGCCCAGGCACAATCTTTGGCCGAGTGGCTCAATACCGAAGCCGCCCAGACCTTCAGGTATTCGTGATGCCCGCTACGCCTGCCGCCACCGCTGCCTATGCCGCGCGCCAACCAGAGTCGACTGCCAACGGTCATTTCCGTCGCGCGGTGAACGACCTGGTTGTCTCGTCGTTGGGGCTGGGCACATACCTGGGTACACCGGATGACGACACGGACGCCGTGTATCAAGCGGCTGTCGAACACGCGCTGTCCAGCGGTTGTAACCTGATCGACACGGCGATCAACTACCGGCACCAGCGCAGCGAGCGGGCCGTGGGACGTGCGCTGGCAGCAGTCATCCGGCGCGGCGACGTGCAGCGGGAAGAAGTGGTAATTGCCACCAAAGGCGGATTTGTGCCGTTTGATGGCGCTCCTCCCACCGATCCGCGCAAGTGGATTTACGAGCAGTTCATCGAGAGCGGCCTGGTGCACCCGAATGAGTTTGCCGCCAACTACCGGCACTGCCTGACGCCGAACTTCCTCGACACGATGATCAGCGCCAGCCGTCGCAACCTGGGCATCGACACCATCGACATCTACCTGCTGCACAATCCAGAAACCCAGGCGATCAGCAACACGCACGAAACCTTCCGCCGCCGGATGTTGGATGCTTTCGAGACGCTGGAGGCCGCCGTCGAACGCGGCGCTATCGCGGCCTATGGGGTGGCGACATGGACCGCCTTCCGCTGTCCGCCGGATGCTCCGGATTATTTATCATTGACCGAACTTGTTGGGTTGGCGTTCCAGGTGGCAGGCGAACGCAACCACTTCCGCTACGTCCAGATGCCCTATAACCTGGTGATGACCGAGGCTTTCGCGCTGCAAAACCAGCAGGTCAGCGACATGTTCCTGAGCGCAATCGAAGCTGCCGAAGAACTCGAACTGAGTGTACTCACCAGCGCGACGCTCAAGCAGGGCAGCCTGGCCAGCCCATTCATGGCCGATCTTGCGCCCTACTTCCCGGAAGCAGAGACAGACGCCCAGCGCGCGCTGCAATTTGCGCGGTCTTCGCCGGGCGTCACATCGACGCTGGTGGGTATGCGCCAGCTAACGCATGTCGATGAGAACCTGGCGCTGGCTCAGGTTCCGCCCAGCGATCCCGACTTGATCCGGAGCCTGTTCCCAGATCGGTAGCAAAACAACACCGGACGAACACCAAACAGAGTCAAAAACGGGCAGGAGAACTCACCTGCCCGTGATGTTTGGTGGTTGACCAGCGCAGCGCGTTATTGCTGCGACATGAGCAACTGCATGTACTGCGCGCGCTCGAAACCGAAGAGGTCTTCCACGTTCTGCTGGCTGACCTTGCCCCGGAAATCGTCCAGCTTATCGTAATCCTTCTCTTCCATCCAGCTCTGCAAGTCCATCAGCATGGTGGAAATGTAGGGCAGGCCATTTTGCAGCACAGTCGAAGCCACCTGCACGGCAGATGCACCAGCCAGGATCGCCTTGGCAATGTCGCGCCCGCTGTGCACACCGGTGTTCAGCGCCATGTCCAGGCCAACGCGACCATACAGCAGCGCCACCCAGCGCAGCGGGACCTTCATCTCGCGCGGGTCGCTCCACACCATCTCGTTGGCGATGGTTTCGTCGTCCACGTCGATGTCCGGCTGCAGGAAACGGTTGAACATTACCACGGCCTTTGCGCCGCGCTTTTCGATTTCCTTCACCACGTTCGCCGTCGAGGTGTAATACGGGCTGAGCTTGACGGCGACCGGCACCGACACCGCTCCCACCACGCTCTCAACGATATCGAACAGCGCTTTCTCGTAATCGCTGCCGGACTTATCGGGATCGGCAGCTACCGCGTAGTAGTTGATTTCCAGGCCGGCGATACCCGTTTCGGCCAACTGGGTGGCATAGTCCACCCATGTACCGGGATTGACAGCGTTCAGGCTGGCAAAAACCGGCATCTCGACTGCGTTCACGGTCTTTTCCACCCACATCAGATGCTCGCGGGGTCCACCGTGCTCTACCGGCGGGTAAAAGGTCGATTGGATTTCGGGGGAAATATTGGCGGCACGCTCCATAAAGTCAGACAGGGTCATGTCATCATGCTGAATCTGCTCTTCGAACAGCGAGCGAATCACCAGCGCGCCCGCGCCAACTTCCTCAGCCGTTTTAACTTTGTCCACGTAACTCGAGATCGAGCTGGCAGCCACGATCAGCGGGTTCTTGAGGGCAACGCCCATATAAGTTGTCGAGAGGTCGGCCATTTTAGCTCCTTTAAACATCAGCGCTCTTAAACACACGGTAACTATACCCGACTCGCCAGTCGCGGTTCAGTGACAAAACTAGCAGTCTGGCATGATGTTCTTCACAGCATCAGTCGGACGTCTACCATTTTAGCAGGGTCTCCGTGCAGACAAAAAACCTTTCTTGTTGACAAATTTACCTATCATTAATTATAATCTGCACACCCCGACCCCCATAGGGGGGGGGTATCAAACATCCGCAGGAGCACCCACGTGGACGAAAAAACACGTTCCGACGCCATTCATCGCCTGAAGAGCGCCGCCGGTCACATCAACGGCATCATCAAAATGCTGGAAGATGACCGCTACTGTATCGATGTGATCAAGCAAATCCAGGCCACCCAAACTGCGCTCTCACGGGTGAGTGAGAGCATTCTGGACTCACACCTGCGCACCTGCGTGACCACCGCGATCCAGGATTCGGATGCGGACGAACGCGAGCGGATGCTCACCGAGATCACCGAAGTGTTCCGGTATACACATAAATCGTAGCTGTAGTACTTTGATAGGAGCCAACATCATGCCCAGCAAAACATTCGAAGTCCCCAACATTTCGTGCGGCCACTGCGTGCGCACGGTCGAAAATGAAGTCAGCGAACTGGCGGGCGTCAACGCCGTCAGCGCCAGCGAAGAAACCAAAATGGTCACTGTCGAATGGGAAACGCCCGCGACCTGGGACCAGATCAACGCCCTGCTTGTGGAGATCAACTATCCGCCCGCGCCGGGCACGAGTTAGCACTGTGCACCTCATTCGCACACCCTGGCCCTGGAGATGGCGATGAACACAACGATGACCACTGTCGCCAGCGCTGTTCGCTACCTGGAGGTGACATGGCGAACGAAACACAACTAACCTTACCCGTCACCGGCATGACGTGCGCCAACTGTGTCGCTGCCGTCGAACGTAATGTGCGCAAACTGGACGGCATACACGAGGCCAATGTCAATTTCGCCAGTGAAAAACTGACGCTGACCTACGACAGCACGCTGCTGAAGACCGGCGATATTGTGGCCCGCATCCAGAAGGCTGGTTACAACGTCGCCCAGCAGACGCTTGATCTGCCTATCACGGGCATGGACTGTGTCAACTGCGCCGCCAGCGTGGAACGTGCGCTGAACAAGGTCGATGGTGTGCTGAACGTCAACGTCAACTTTGCGACCGAGCACGCGCTGGTCACGGTTGCGGCTGGCACGCCGCGCGCCGACCTGGTCACGGCGGTGGAAAAAGCGGGCTATGGCGTCATCCAGGCCGAAGACGAAGCCGAACTCGAAGACGCAGAGCAGGCTGCGCGCCGGTTAGAAATCCGCCACAACATTCAACGTGTGGTCGTCGGTATGCTGTTTACGCTGCCATTGTTTGTGCTCAGCATGGGGCGCGACTTCGGCGTATGGGGGGCCTGGGCGCAGGCGGCGTGGGTTAACGTGCTGTTCTGGGCGCTGGCCACCCCGGTCCAGTTTTATGTAGGGCGCGAATTCTACCGGGGCGCGTATAACTCGCTGCGCAGTGGGACCACCAACATGGACGTGCTGGTCGCGTTGGGGTCTAGCGTAGCTTATTTCTACAGCGTCGTTGTCACCGTCGGCGTAATCGGCGGCCATGTCTATTTCGAAACGTCGGCCATGATCGTCACGCTGATCACGACCGGCACCTTAATGGAGTCGATTGCCAAAGGCCGCACCAGCGCCGCCATCAAAACGCTGATGGGCCTACGCGCCACTACCGCCCGCGTGATCCGCGATGGGACCGAAACCGACATCCCGGTTGAACAGGTCGCGGTGGGCGATGTCGTGGTGGTGCGGCCTGGCGAGAAAATCCCAGTTGACGGTGTGGTAATCGATGGTCACAGCACAGTGGATGAGAGTATGATCACGGGCGAAAGCCTGCCGGTTGAGAAGACTGCCGGTGATAACGTCATCGGGGCCACGCTCAACAAGCAGGGTTTGCTCAAGTTCGAAGCGCGCAAGGTCGGGCGCGAAACCGCCCTGGCGCAGATCATCCGCCTGGTGGAACAGGCGCAGGGCAGCAAAGCCCCCATCCAGCGCCTGGCCGACCGGGTCTCGGCGGTTTTCGTGCCGGCAGTCGTGACCATTGCGCTGCTGACCTTCGCCATCTGGGTCGTTGGCACCGGCGATTTCACGCCCTCCATGGTCCGCATGATTGCGGTACTGATCATCGCCTGCCCGTGCGCGATGGGTCTGGCCACCCCCACCGCGATCATGGTCGGTATGGGACGCGGAGCGGAAGGTGGCATCCTGTTCAAAAACAGCGAGTCCCTGGAACGCGCGCACCGGCTGACGGCGATTGTGCTAGACAAGACCGGCACCCTGACACGCGGCGAACCGGCTGTCACCGATCTCGTAGTGAGTCAAGATGCACACCTGGACGAACGCAAGCTCCTGACACTAGCCGCCAGCGCCGAACGCGGCAGCGAACACCCACTCGGCGCAGCGATTGTGCAAGCTGCTCAGGAGCGCGCGCTGGCGCTGGACGATCCCCAGCAGTTCCAATCGCTAACCGGGCAGGGCATCCGCGCCGAAATAGAGGGGCAGACCGTGCTGGTGGGCAACCTGGCGCTTATGCAGGACCACAACGTCCACCTTAACGGGCTGGAAGCGGAAGCCCAGCGGCTGCAAGCCGAAGCCAAGACCACGCTGTGGCTGGCGGTCGATGGGCAGGCCGGTGGCGTGATAGCAGTAGCGGACACCATCAAGCCGGGATCGGTCGAGGCGGTCCAACGCTTGCGCGAGCTAGGGCTGACGGTGGTGATGATGACCGGCGATAACCAGGCCACCGCCACCGCCATCGCGCAGGAAACCGGTATCGACCGCGTCTTCGCCGAGGTGAAACCGGGCGAAAAAGCTGCCTACGTGCGCCAATTGCAAGATGAGGGTTTCCTGGTCGGGATGGTGGGCGACGGCATCAACGATGCGCCCGCGCTGGCTCAGGCGGATGTTGGGATCGCCATTGGCACCGGTACCGACGTGGCGATAGAAACCGCCGATGTAACTCTGATCAGCGGGGATTTACGTGGGGTGCCGCGCGCTATCACGCTCAGCCAACACACCGTCCGCAACATCAAGCAAAACCTGTTCTGGGCCTTTGGCTACAACGTCAGCCTGATTCCCATTGCCGCCGGCATTCTGGCCCCATTCGCGTGGGCACCGCTGATCCTGCGCCACCTGCACCCGATTCTGGCGGCACTGGCAATGGTTTTCAGCGATATATTTGTGATTGGCAACAGCCTGCGGCTGCGCAAGCTCCACCTCCCCTGATCCGAGCAACAACGCACACCCGCGACCTGTGCCGAGCATTCGATTGATAACGGCGCAGGTCCGACATATAATCGGGGTGCATCGCGCTGCAGATACAACAATGGGAGCGCGCATCAGATTGGGAGAGGTGTTCGATGATGCAAATCGCCTGCCATGCGTGGGCCTACAATGATCGCTCGCTGGAAGATGCGGTGGGCACCATCGCGCGGCTGGGCTTCCGGCACATTGACCTGGGGTCTGGCCCGCACCTGGACATCAACCGGGCAGCGGCCTATCCTGAAGCCGAAGCCGGGCAAATTCTGCGCCTGCTGACGCAATTCAACCTTACACTCAGCGACCTGTATCTGATGCTGCCTCACATCAATGCACCTGATCCCAATCAGCGCAAAGTGCAGCTCGCGTTGTTCGAACGCCTGATTCCGTTTGCGGTGGCGCTGGGCACCCCCGGCATCACCATCTCGCCCGGCATCATCCAGAAGGACGGCCCGGAACACAGCCTGGCACGCGCGGTACCTGCCTTGCTGCACATGCTGCAAGCCGCCGAAGACAGCGACCTGCGCATCTCGTTTGAGCCGCACATGGATTCAGTGGCACATACGCCCCAACAAGCGCTGCTGCTGCTTGAAGCGGTGCCAGGACTAAGCCTCACGCTAGACTATGCGCATTTTGTGTTCCAGGGCATCATCCAGCGCGAGATCAAACCCCTGTTGGAACACGTAGCCCATGTCCACATCCGGCAGGCCAAGCGCAACTACCTGCAAACTGCTCACAACAAAGGCACGCTCAAACTCGACCAGTTGCTCAGCGATCTGTACGAACACGGCTATCGTGGCACACTGACGGTCGAGTATATGACCACCTTTGGCTGGCACAATATGCAAAAGATCGGCATCAGCCGGGAAACAGTCCTCACGCGGGACGCCCTGCGCGCCGCCCGTTCTACCCTGGAATCTTCCTCCGCCGGTTAGCCTCTCCCCCCAACACCTGAAGTTTCAACGCGCCCAGGCCCCCCGGCGCGTTTTTGTTTTCTCCTGGCCCGACTCATCTAAACCTGTCCGGTTTGTGTCCGGTGGATGGTTGTTTTGCTCTCCAAGACCCCACCCCCGCTCTGGCATTCTGAAAGTGTGACGCGCGTCAACTCGTCCACCGAGGTGCCGAGTGCACCTCCCAACACAGCACATTAACAAGGAGAGCAAAATGTCGAAGCGTCAGATCGTGGTTTTGGCCCTGGTGTTTGTCTTCGCACTGTCGGTGATGGCGTTTGCCGTGATGCCCGGCCAGGATGCGCCGGCTGCCGACGAAGGTAACAGCGTTGCTCGTTTCATGGCAGATGATGGAGTGGATTTCGACAACCCAAACTGCCCCATCCCCAGTGAACCCGGCTGCGACGGCGGCTAGGCTACAATTGAGGATAACGATGTAGGGCAGGCGGATTGCTTGCCCTACATTCGTTGTCTGACGGGTGGAAACAACAGCCTACACACCGCCTGGAAGGCGATCACAATGCTGCCGGGCCGTGTCGATATCGCGTTGGATGGCGGCACACAGATCGTCACATGGCTCTTGTTTGTTTAGCTCCCAGGCCTGGCGCAGAAGCACCTGGAGTTGGTCGAGTGCCTGGTCGTAGTATCCTTGTTCCAGTGGAATGCAGGCGATGGCGTTATGCGCATGCAGTTCCCAGACCGTTTCACCCTGTCTGCGGTAGTAGGCCGCCGCTGCGCTGAGATACGATTCTGCCAGGTTCCAGCAATGGCGTTTGGTCTGGATGAGGCCCAACATATGCTGGGTGGAAATCAGGTTATTTGCGTCGTTTATGCTACGATAATGCCTTCTGGCTTGCAGAATGTGGCGGCGGGCATCGTCGTAGCAACCATGGTGGAAACTTCTCAGGGCGTGATGGTAACAGGTCGAAGCCTTGAAACGCGGGTTAATGCTCGAATCGGCCAGTTGCGTCAAGTAGGCTAGCAGGCGTTGGATATATTGCTCGCAAGCGTGAGGCGCGGATTGCAGGCTACCCAACATCAAATTTATCGCAGCCCCTGCCATTGCCCAGGCTTGTTCATGGTTGAAACACAACAACGCTTGCTGTGCAAAAATGAAGATGTCGTCTGTCAAACCAGCCTTGCGGTAGGCACGCGCCAACGACAGGTAAATGCGCCCCCGAACATATACATGGTTCAATTGCCGCGCATCGTCTAACAATTGCTGTGCCGTTTGGTCCAGCTTCTCACGCGGGAGGTCGGTCGATTCGACGTTAAAGCGTTCGGCCTTGATCAATAACTCAAGGTCTTTACGCCCCGCCTCCTGAGCAGTGGCAAGCGCTGCTTCAAGCGCTTTCACGGCCCGCGACGACTGCTGAGTCATGTACAGATAGACCCCCCAGGCCTGAAACACCTGGCTGCGCAGGCTGTCGTCCTTGATGTCGCGTGCTGCGCTTAACAACAAGACAATTAGTTCCAGCCAATCGTCCATACGATTGGTTTGCAACCAATACTCTAATGTCAGGTCTAAACCCAACCGGATAGCTTTGGCCTGGTGTTCACCTTCGATCTGGCTGCTCAGGCGAATGATCTCGGCGATGTTTTCTAGTTCCCGCAAGACAACTTCAGGATCATCTTTATGTAGAAGCAGCAGGGCCGTTTTTTCGTGCAAGGCGCGGGTGGCAGCCTCTTGCAGATCACGGTGTGTAGGAATGAAGGCTTCGTCATAGTCTTCTGGCAGTCCTATCGAATCCCGGTGAATCGGCGAAGAGAGATCGTCGTTCTGAGCGCTGTCACCTGGCTGCGCGTTTTGAGTTTCGCTGGTGTGCCCGTTGTTTTCCCCATGCTCCGACTCATCATGCGACAGTTGATGAGAAAGTTGACCCATTTCGTATTCCCCTAGTTATATACCGCGTATGATGCTCTGGTTTGAGTAATGGTCTAGCCCGGTGACCAAACAATGATCTCAGTATAGCACAAAGACGCCACTAAACGGCCATCATTATGCACGAACATCACTCTGCTGGGCCAGACGTGGGGCGTTCTTCGGGGGGAACCCAGGCACCAACCCGGAAGGGAATGGTATCGGTGGTAATGGAGGATCCGTCATCCAACGCAACCACAGCAAAGAGGTTTTGTTGGCCTGCTTCCAACACCCACCAATAGTGATAGGGCGGTTCACTCACCGTAGCCAGCAGTTCATTATTCAGCCAATACGAGACGTGTATGGTATGGCTGGGCACGGCAACGGACAGCCGAATACGCTGGTTCTCGACCGGAACGCGCGGTGTCAGGCGGAAAACAGTGTAGGGATCGGGAGATAACAGACGTGCGGGAACGGTTTCGCCGCCCACGACGGTCGCGCCTACCGGCGGCGGAGCGATGCCCCGGCGCTGCGCCCAATCCTGTGCTTCCGGCGGCAGCACCAAGTACACTCGCTCTTCGCGGTATGCGGGCGGCGTATTGTCGTCAGCCAGCAAACCAGTGCGCGAATCGACAATAAACGGCTGGTGAAAGGTGTCGTAGTCAATTGGCACGGTGCCCTCGATAAACCATTCCCAGCGTGTCTTCGGACAGTATTCGGTGGGTAGCATCCCCGACAACGCACACACCTCAGCGCGCACGACACCTTCTGGTATCTCGAATTCTAGTTCTGGCTGACCGCGCAGCACCAGGCGCATAAACTCATTCCAGATTGGGCCCGCCCCGCTGACACCGCTGACTTCGACCATCTGTGAGTTGTCGGCGTTGCCAACCCATACCCCGGCCACCAGATTCGGCGTATAGCCCACGGTCCAATTGTCCCGAAAATCAGTGGTGGTACCAGTCTTGGCCGCCCCAGGCCGTCCCAGGCTGAGGGCACTGGCAGGGCCAAAAGACGGCATCCGAGCTTCGTTGTCACTCAGGATGTCGGTGATCAGGAAGGCTACTCGCGGGTCGATGACCGGTGTAGACTGTTCGGGTGGCTCCCATTCGTACAGTAGTTCACCATCCCTCGCGCGCACTTCGAGGATGTACGACGGTTCGACCCGGAAACCACTGTTGGCCAGGGCACCATAGGCCGCCGTCAACTCCAGCAGACGCACTTCCCCCCCGCCCAACGTCAGCGACAGGTCGAAGCGGCTGGTGTCGGTGAGGGTATTGATGCCCAGGCGAGTAGTCAGCCGAATCAGTTCATCGATGCCGATATAGTCCAGCGCCACCACCGCGGGGATGTTGTACGACGAGGCCAGCGCCTCGCGGATCAGCACCGGACCGTGCTCAACCATCCCAAAGTTGGACGGCGTATAACTTTCGAGACGACGGGTCACGAATGGCGTCCCGACGTCCAGAATCATGGTCGCCGGTGTCCAGGGATTCGGTGATTGAGGATCGAATGCTGCCGCATAGGTAAAGGGTTTGAGGGCAGAACCAGGCTGCCGGGGAGCCAATGCGGCGTTTACCGCGCCGTCGATGCGCTCGTCGAAATAGTCCGGACTGCCGACCATCACCACAATTTGCCCGGTGTGCGGGTCCATTGCCACCAGCGCCGCATTGTGTGCGTTATGCGACGGTTCGCCGGGCGGCGGGTTGTTGAGCCAGTCCAGGTGCCGCACGACAGCTTCCTGTCCCGCCCGCTGCCAGCTCAGGTCCAGTGTGGTAATCACGTCCAGACCGCCACTGTACAGCTCATCGGGATAGTCGCGCAGCAGTTGGGTCCAGACGGCATTTACGAAATGTGGCGCTTCATACGGATATTGGGCCGATGAATACTGCAGAATTTCGTTGTAGGCGCGGTCTGCGTCCAGATCGCTGATGTAACCGTGCTTGACCATCAGGTTGAGCACCACCTGTTGGCGCGCTTTGGCGGCCTGAGGATTGCTCAGCGGATCGTAGGCGGATGGAGCCTGGGGCAATCCGGCCAACATCGCGCATTCTGCCAGCGACAGACCGGACGCACTCTTGCCAAAATACGCCTGGGACGCCGCTTCTACGCCATAGGCCAGGTTGCCATAATACATCTGGTTGAGGTAAAAGGCCAGGATTTCATCACGGGAATACCGCTGGGTCAGTTGAATGGCCAGTGCGCTCTCGCGCAGTTTGCGTTCCAGCGTGCGTTCGGCGCGCTGGTCGGGGTCCAGCAGCAGATTACGCGCCACCTGCTGGGTGATAGTGCTGCCCCCAGCTACCACTTCGCCCCCCTTCAGGTTGATCCATAGTGCACGCGCCACCCCCTGCACATCCACACCGGGGTGCCTATAGAAGTTCGCGTCCTCGGTGGCAACAGTAGCCTCGATCATGCACGCTGGCAGCTCATCCAGCGACACCACACGGTTTACCCCCTTCTCCGGATCAGAGATCTGGTAAAGTAAGCGGCCCTGGCGATCATAGATGCGGGTACTGGGCAGCGTCATCCCGGCATTGATGTTGTCAATATCGGGCAGATCAACCAGAATCCAACGGTAAAAACCAATCGCGCCACTTACCGTCAGCAGTAGAAGCAGTACAGCGGCATACGCTACACGTCGACGAGTGATAATACGCCAGGACCGTGGGCGGGATGTCCTACGTTTTTTTGTCCGGCCAGTGGGGGCCGCAGGAACAGGCACCGGTTTCTCCGTGCGCGGGATGGGCGGGAAGGTGAACGATTCGACCCGGCGCGCGTACCATCGATGCAAGCACCGTTTGCGCACGCGCACCAGAACAACCAGCATTGCGGTGCTCGCCAACGCCAGAATAACGGCTTTTTGCCAACGGGATAGGTGCTGCCAGGTACGTCCCATGTTGATTACCTCTAACCGGTTTTGGTCGCGCATTTTCGATTGTATGGAGCTTTCGACTTTTGTGGTAGCGCAACACCCAACGTTTGGTCAACGCCTGCCCTGTGACTCAGCCGCTTTGGTCGTCCGCTTCGGCTTTATCCTCGTCTTCATCCCCATCCCCCCCCGGCACGGTCAGTTCCAGGTCGCCCGTTGCGGGGTTGTACTCGACCGGCCAGCCGATGATGTCCGTTTTGGGACCGTCAGGGAAATCCTGGCACATCGCCAACCATGCAGCCTTGTCGAGCTGCACCCCGCGCGGTCCCATGTCGGTTTCCAGCACCAGCACCACACCGTCGCGGTTGCGCTGCACCCGCACCACTGTACCTGTATGCTTCATCATTGGTCTCCATACCCATGTCATCTGGAACGTGAGTTTAGCCCCAAACGCAACCGCTGCCAATCCCCTGGCAGGGTTTGGTGAAGTAGTGCAAATGATGCTCGTTAATTAGGCAACTCCCGCTATAATAGGTGTTTACCTGTCTTTAACGATATTTATAGGAGGCAGTTCGATGGCAAACACTGCTTCATCCCAAAATGCGGCGGTGCTCATCAAACGGGCACTGAACGCGTACAACTCGTCCAACTTCGACCAGGCAGTCGAACACAGTCGGGCAGCCTTGATCATCCTGGAAGGGTTGGAAGACAGCGAGTCGCACATCCTGATCGATGAAGCATTTGAGCGACTGGCCATGGCCTACCAGCGCATCGGAGACTTCGCAGCATCAAGCGAGGTAATCACCGAATGGCAGACCCGCACCCAGCGCCCGGAAGGGCATGTCCTGGCCCGCATCCAACAGGCACGGGTCGCACACTACACCGGCAACTATGCCGAAGCCAAAAAGTTGATTGAACAGGCCACCGAACTGGCCCAGGCTGCCGGGTATCCATTTGGAGTCGGCATGGCCAAGCGCATTCTGGCCGACCTGATGTGGAAACAAGGCAACACCGAAGACGCCATGCGACTGGGTCAGGAAGCCCTGGCCGTTATGGAACAGGCCGGCGAAATCGAACAGCAAGCCGCCGCCCATGTGACCATTGCGGCTGCCGCGCACTCCAGCGGCCAATTCTATAAAGCCATCCAGCACCTGCAGCGCGCCGCCCGCATTGTCGACCAGCTTGGCCGCCAGTTCGAGATGGCCATCATCCTGAGCAACCTGGGCGAGACATACGCTGAGCTGTACGCCATGGACAAAGCGCTGGAAGCCCACCAAAGCGCTATCGAGCTGGTTGGCATTGAACGCGCACACCCGGATCTGATTCGTAACCTGGGCGTGGACCAAATCGCCGTCGGCAAGGAAGAGGAGGGCCAGTCTAACCTAAACCTGGCGTTGGAACGCGCCGAAGCCCGCCATGATCCCGACATGGTCGCCCAGGTACTCTATAGTCTGGCCCAAGTGGACCTGAGTGCAGGTCGGCTGGACGAGGCGACGAAACGTGCCGATCGTATTCTTGAGATTGCCGAACAGGGCGATTCGCTGCGACATCGCATTCGCGCCTGGATGGTGCAGGGCGAAGCAGCACAGAAAAAAGGCGACCAGGCACAGGCTCAAATGCTGTTCCACGAGTGTTCGATGGCGGCGCAACGCGCAGCAGACCGGCACGCGATCTGGCGTACCCACGCCGCGCTGCACGACCTTTCCCGCGAAACCATGCCGCAGATGGCCGAAATACACCGGCGGATTGCGGCAGAGATGATGACCAACATCCTGAACACTATCGAAGACCCCGAATTGCACGAGACTTTCCGTCGGGCAGAACCGGTGCAGTCCGTGTTGGGTACCGAAGTCTAAACTCACCGCCCATGAAGCTCGATCACCTGGTTCAATGCAGCCGTGACCTGCTAGGCATAGACCTCAACCCCGATATCCAGCGTGCCTTCAGCGTTTATGCTGATGAGTTGCTGGCGTGGAATGATAAGTTCAATCTGACGGCCATCACCGCTCCTGACGCCATTGCCATGCGCCACTTTCTCGACTCGCTGGCAGTGATACTGGCCGTGACTTTGCTGCCGGGCCAGCGGGTGATCGACGTGGGAACAGGAGCAGGTTTTCCCGGTCTGCCGCTCCGACTGCTGCACAACTATATTGAACTCACGCTGCTGGAAGCAACGGCGAAAAAGACCACATTTTTGGATCACATCACGCGGCTGCTGGAGTTGGATAACGTGCGTATTCTGAATGCGCGCGCCGAAGAAGCCGGGCAGGATACAGCAGAACGGGAACACTACGATGTGGTGCTGGCCCGCGCGGTTGCACAGATGCCTGCTCTGGCCGAATATTTGCTGCCGCTGTGCAAAGTGGGGGGTATGTGCGTGGCGCTCAAAGGTGAGAACGCTGTCGCAGAAGTGCAGCAAGCTGAGAATGCATTGCGCATTCTGGGCGGGCATGTTGAGCGTGTGATCACGGTCGAACTGCCGCAAGTGCCCGAAACCCACCATCTGGTGGTGATCAAAAAAGTCGCGGCCACGCCTCCCAAGTACCCCCGCCGCCCTGGTGTCCCCACCAAGCGCCCGTTGTGATTGATGCGCAGGTTACTCTACCGTGACAATCTGGCCCTGCTGGATATGCCAGCGCGTGCTGTTTGCAAGGAAAGCCGGGGTGAAAATGTCCGGCTCGGTGGTCGTCAGCAGCACCTGTGACGCCTGGCCGATGCGGTCCAGCAGGTAGGCGCGGCGGCGTGCATCCAGTTCGGCGATCACCTCGTCCAACAACAAAAGCGGCCATTCCCCCACCGCGTCGCGCATCCACTCCAATTCGGCCAGCTTAAGGGACATCACCGCAGTGCGCGCCTGCCCCCGCGAACCGTACAGGCCCAGATCGCGCTCGTTGACCTGCAAGCGCAGTTCGTCACGCTGCGGACCCAGCAGCGTCATCCCGCGCGCAATTTCCTCGCCCTGTGACTCGACCAGCGCCGCTCGATACTGCTCTGCGATCTCATCCGCATCGATTAGGCGATTCAAGTCCAGGCCCAGCACATCAAACGAGAGCTGGCCGCTGTTGTCGGGCGTGGGCAAAAAGCCGGGCCGATACTCCAGCCGCAGGTCTTCATCACCACCGGACAAATCGTCATGTACCCGGCGCGCCTTGACTTCCAGTTCGCGCAGCAGCCGCTGCCGTCCCGCGATCAACACCGCGCCGCTGGTGGTGAGCTGCTCGTCCCAATATGCCAGTTCACCTGAACTGGCCTCCCCCTCCGCAATGCGGCGCAGCAAGGCGTTACGCTGGGTCAGCGTCTTGTCGAAGGCGCTGAGCGCCCGGCAGTATTCACCATCCGTCTGGCACAGCGTGATGTTCATGTACCGACGGCGCTCAGCGGGCGGCCCCTCGACCAGCGCCAGGTCCTGCGGCAGAAACATCACGACATTGACCATGCCGATCAGGTCCATCACCCGCCGCGAAACACCATTCACGCGGATGGTTTTCTGCAGCCGCGCCCCGTTCAGCCCGTCAGACTCCTGCAGCAGCGTGATTTCGATGCGGTTGAGGATTTGGCCAGCGCTGACAACCTCCGCCCCGATGCGGGCAAACGACAGGATATCGCGCTCGATGTTCCAGTTGATCAACTGCCGGTCGGTGGTGGTATAGGGTGAGCGCGAGGTAGCCAGGTAATAGATCGCTTCGAGCAGACTGGTTTTGCCCTGGGCGTTGGCACCATGCAACAGAATCGGGCCGGTCGGAAGGGTGATCTCCAACCGGGCGTAATTGCGGAAGTTTTGCAGCGAGAGATATTCGATGTGCATAGGGCGCGACGCAAATTGTTCATAAACCAAAACAAGTATACCGGCTTTGCTCCCGCAAACCCACCTGGACTCATTTACGTTTTTAGGTAAAATTAGTATAGTTTGTATCTATATTATTATGTATATTTCACGAATATTTTACGGGGGCAGAGAACAACAGCAATCGTTGGGTAAGTAGGATGGGGAAAACGACATGGCCGACGCAAAACATCGCACCAGGAAGTGGGTTTGGCGCATTTCTATTTTGGGCACCATGCTCGTGATGGTGCTGGGACTCGCAGCAGTGGGTTTGTTCGTTTGGCGCTTTGGGCTTTCCGGTGAAAACGTTGTCGCCAGCGAAGCCAACCCGACACAACTGGACTGGTCGTGGCAACACCTGTCCACCACGCGGGGCGACATACCGGCCCCGACGACCACCGGTCACAAACAAACCGCCGCCCTTATTCTCGACATTGATCTCGATGGTATCAACGATTTTGTTATTGGCACCGAAGAAGCAGCGCCTTGCCTGGTCTGGTACCAGCGGCAGTCCACCGGCTGGACCGTCTACCTGATTGACAATGACGCGCTGCCGATTGAAGCGGGTGGCACATACGCCGACATTGACCTGGATGGCGACCCGGACATCGTCATGGGCGCGGGATCGCAGTCGAACGAAGTTTGGTGGTGGGAAAATCCCGCCCCGAACTTTGATCCCGACATGCCGTGGTCGCGTTACCTGATCAAAAACACCGGTGGGCCCAAACACCACGACCAGATTTTCGTGGACTACGATGGGGATGGCCGGGAGGAACTGGTCTTCTGGAACCAACGCGCGGAGCTCATGCTGGCCGCCGAAATTCCCGACAACCCGCGCCAGCCCTGGTCGCTGACCGAAATTTACTCGTGGGCCGACCGGCCCGAAATCACCGGTCTGGCACGGGACGAGGGGTTGGAAGGGCTGGACCGGGCCGACATCGACGGTGATGGCGTGGAAGATATCCTGGGTGGTGGGCGCTGGTTTCGCTACGAAAGCGATGGCAGCTTCAGCGTCGAAGTGATCGACAACGGTCAGGGTTTTGCTCGCGCCACAGCCGGCCAGTTGATCCCCGGCGGGCGGCCAGAAGTCGTCATGGGCTGCGGGGACTGTATCGGGCCACTGAAGTGGTACGAATGGACGGGGACAGCGTGGGTGGGCCATGCGCTGCTGGACCGGGACATTGACTTCGGACATTCACTTGACATCGTTGACATCAATGGTGATGGGCACCTGGATATCTTCGTGGGCGAGATGCGGCTGCGCAGCCAGGACGACAACCCCCACGCCAAGCTCCTGGTGCTGTTGGGTGATAGTCAGGGCAACTTCGAAACAGTCGAAATCGCCACCGATTTTGGCAACCACCAGTCCCAGGTGGGTGACCTGGACGGTGACGGCGACCTCGACATCCTCAGTAAGCCATTCAAGTGGGACACACCTCGCGTCGATATCTGGCTCGACGGCGGCGGCACCAACCTGGCGGCGGAGGCGTGGGATTCGCGCGTGCTGGGCACTAACGACGACCGCATGGTCTTCGTGGTACCCGCCGACCTTAACGGCGACAACTACCCCGACGTGGTAGCGGGCGATGCCTGGTTCGAGAATCCGCAGACCCCGGACGGCGAGTGGACCCAGCGCGAATTACCCACACTCGGCCAGGTCGCAGTGGCATATGACTTTGACGGTGACGCGGACATCGACCTTTTCGGCACCAAAGGCGAAGGCTCAGCCGACAATAGCGAACTGGTCTGGCTGGAAAACCAGGGCACGGGCGCAGAGTGGGTGGCCTACGACGTTGACTCGTTGGGCGGCAACTTCTTGCAGGGCGCGCTGACCGTTGACCTGGACGCTGATGAACGGGTCGAGGTTGTGCTCTCGTGGCACGACGAGTCGCAGGGTGTGCATGTCTTGCAGATTCCAGCCGACCCCACCCAACCCTGGACCATCCGGCAATTGAGCGCCACGTCGCTGGGTGAAGAACTCAACGTGGGCGACATCGACGGTGATGGCGACCTGGATCTGCTGCTGGGCACACAGTGGCTGGCCAATCCTGGCAGTCTGACCGGCACCTGGACCGTGCACACCATCGGCGACACCGACGGGTCGCCGGATCGGAATGCGCTGGTGGACATCAACGGCGACGGCGCGCTAGATGCCGTGACCGGGAACGAGGAACTGCCTACCGACCTGTATTGGTTCCAGAGCCCGGACGACCCGGCCCAGGCGTGGACCCGCTACAGCATTGCCACCAACCTGGGCGGTGTGTATAGCATGGACACCGCTGATATGGATGGTGATGGCGATATCGACATCATCCTGGGCGAGCACAAACAGGGCCAGCGCCTGCTGCTGTTCGAAAACGTGGAGCAGGGCTCCGCCTGGGTCCAGGTGGTGATCGACACCGGCGCGGATGAACTGGATCATCACGATGGCACGCAGCTAGTGGACATCGACCTGGACGGCGATCTGGATATCGTCAGCATCGGGTGGAACCACAACAACGTGCTGCTGTTCACCAACCAGGTGCAGTAGGCACGCTCAATCGCGGGAACAAAGCCCAGCGTACCGGTCTGCAAGGGGCGGTGCGCTGGTTTGGCAGACTTGTTGATCACCTGTCGTTGTTTACGATTCGAGGAAATGTGAGATTTTTATAACAAAACTTCAGGCGTTTTTGCTGTATGCTGAATGTATGAGGGAGGTAGAAACAATGAAGCCGGAAAAGTTTATTAAGGATACGCGCATTTGGTGGGATGGTGGTGAGGTTGAATTTATCCGGTGGACTCCTAAGTCGCTGATTTTCTCGTGGCGCGATGCCACTGAAACGGCAGTAAACATGCCGCGCGGCGTCGTTGCACGCCTGCTCGAAAAAGGTGTATTGCGGATTGAGGGCGAAGTGCCGGAATGGGTGGATAACACCCGGAGCCAACTGCGCCACTCAACGTCGGCTCCCACTATGCGGCCCAGTGTTGCCCCCATCGAAGCTAAGGCACCACCTAAACCGCAGCATCCGTCCAGCAATCCTGGCCTGTTCTCAGCCATCACGCGCCTGATTCGCAAGATTGGCGGCGAACCAAACCCTAATTCCACCGATAGCGCCGCTAAAAAAGACGGAGTTGTTGCCTAGGCCGCCGGCCATTGAGCAGCACATAAGGCGCGAGCCGGGTCACGTTGACCAGGCCAATCGCGCGTAAATCGTCTACATCACGCAGCGTACCTAGTCGTCGGGCAGCCAAAATACGGACTGCCCCTTTTGATCCTATGCCCGGCACCCGCATCAGGTCCTGCCGCGCAGCACGATTCAATTCCACCGGGGCCTGTCGCAGGTGTAGCTCTGCCCATGCCTGCTTGGGATCAACACCCCGCGGTAAGTTTCCCGCCCCGATAAACGGTAGTTCCTCCACCGTGAAGTCATAGTCGCGCAACAAAAAGCTGGCCTGATACAGTCGCAGTTGACGTTCGGCATCGGTGCCGGGATGTTGGAAAACGGCGTGTCTTCCACCGGACGAAATGCCGAAAAATAGGCGCGCGCCAGCCCCATCTGGCGATGCAGGTGTTCGGTCGTGCTCAGGATTTCCACGTCGCTCTCGCCCGCCGGCCCGACGACAAATTCGGTGGTACTGCTAGCCTTGAGCCGGCCATCGCTCTCCTGGCGGAGTTCTTCGATCCAGCGCAGCCGGGTTAGCAGTTCGTCCACGTAGTCTTTGCCCGGAGCGAGCTGCGCCAACCGCTGGGCGTTGGGCGCTTCCAGGTTAACCGAGACCCGGTCCGCAAGCTGCATGGTGCGCACAACCTGGTCGCGTTCTGCGCCCGGCATGACCTTGAGGTGCATGTAACCCCGAAACTCGTACTTGTCGCGCAGAATTTCGCCGGTGGCGATGATGGCGTCCTGGCTGGTTACGCCACCACGAACCACACCCGATGACAGGAACAGGCCCTCGACCACCCCAGCATCATACAGCGCTACCAAACCCTGCGCCATCTCATCCGGAGTGAACTTGATGCGTTTGGTGCCGGTACGCCCGGTACGGAAGGGGCAGTAATGGCAGTCGCGTTCACAGGCAGTGGTCATCATGGCCTTGAGCACCGGCATAGGTCGGCTGCCAGCGGCGACGGTGGTCACGCAGCCGCGCAGGTCGGGGGGAATACGCCGCGACGTGGTCGGTTTTTCGCTGTGCGGCGCGTCGCCTACCGCCTCGAACTCGGTAGTACCCTGCAAGGTGTGGAGTAGATCGTGTCCGTCCATTCGCCTGTCCACTTGTTATTGCGTTGTCTCTATTTTACCGAACTTTTGTTCTAATCACAAGACAAAAAACACCCGGCGCGGCAATACACACCGGGAGCGTCCGCGGTAGCAGACAGGTTAGGCTACGTTGACATTTATACTCAAAATTCCGCTATTCACAGGCGAAAATGTCAACACTACCTAGCTACCGCCAGCTTCGCCTTCCACCGGCCTGACCATCCCGGCCAACGGGTCCTGGTACGTGTCCACCTCGTCTTTGGGCACCGCGCGCCAGATTTCCGAGGCGTGATCAATAAACAACACCCCGTCCAGGTGATCGATCTCGTGCTGGAAAACACGCGCCAGCCACCCTTTGGCTTTGATACGCATCTGCTTGCCATGCCGGTCATAGCCGCGCACAGTAACCGCGTCGTGCCGGCTGACCGTGCCGTAATATCCCGGAATAGACAGGCAGGCTTCTACACCATCGACCATGTCGTCCGAGACGCGAATGATGTCCGGGTTGATGACCACAAACAATACCCCGGCATCATCCCCATAGACCTCGCGAGATTCTTCGTCATCCGGCAGGCGCACGACAATAACGCGCTGGCTGACGGCTACCTGTGGCGCGGCCAGGCCCACGCCCTCAGCTTCGCCCATCGTCTCCACCATGTCGTCCACGAGTTGCTGCAACTTGGGGTCTTTGAAGTTGTTAACCTTATGCGCCTTTTTGCGCAAGATTGGGTCTTGGGGGGTGATTACCTCACGAACAGCCATAATAACCACAGCTTTCTATACCATTATCACTCATATTCTGATTGTAACGCTTTGGCACTTTGACGTAAAGCGCCGTTGACGAAGGCCAGACCGGTGCGCTATGCTCAAGCATATGCTGAGGTCAGCCTACACCGGCAGGAAGAAAATCATGACAACCTACGAACCCGTGATCGGCCTGGAAGTTCACGCTGAATTGCTAACAGCGTCCAAAATGTTCTGTGCATGTGCCGTCGTCGACAGCACCTCCGCGCC
>JAADYV010000469.1 GCA_010092855.1 Chloroflexota bacterium
ACATGCACGTTGACGCAACCGGCACGCGCGGGTGGGTGTATGACCTGGTGGTGGGCGAGCCCTTCCGCCGCCGCCGGATTGGGAGCGCGCTGCTGGACCAAACGCTGCGCTGGGCCAGGCTACGTGATATTCAACGCCTGACACTCGAAATGCAGACCAAAAATCACCCGGCGATTTGTTTTGCGCGCCAGCACGGGTTTTCACTGTGCGGTTTCAACGACCGGTATTATAGTAACCAGGATATTGCGTTGTTCTTTGATAGGACTGTATAGGTAAGCAGTAGATAGCCGGAGTTTTTGACACAAGCAGGATATGGATGCTGAACTTATTCTAACCGTATTAGAGCTGGTCAACGAAACGCTGACCGCCACCATCGTGATTGTCGCCGTTTCGATTTTGCTCTACAACCTCACCCAATATACCCGCGACCGCGTCACCCGCGCCTCGGCCATCGTGCTGTTGTGCGTGATGCTGGCCTATCTGGCCGACGTCGTGATCTCGCTGGAACCGGGCGAAGAATTCCTGGCGTTTTGGCTGCGCTTCCAATGGATCGGGATCGCGTTTGTGCCTGCCGCCCTGTTTCACCTGTCGGATGCACTGCTGGCCACCACAGGCCGTCCCTCGCGGGGCCGACGCAAACGGGTTGTCTACTTTTCCTACGTGCTCAGCCTGGCCTTTACCTTGACTGCCGCGTTTTCGGATGCCCTGATCAAAGGCCCACACACCAACGGCATCGTGCGTATGAAACCAGGCCCCGTTTTCGCCGTGTATGTGGCGTATCTGCTGGTGATCGCGATCACCTCGATGATCAACGTGGTCCGGGCGCGCCGCCGCTGCCTGACCCGCTACACGCGCCGCCGGATGACATATTTGCTGGTCGTCTTCCTGACCCCTGCCTACGGTATCTTCCCTTATTCGCTGCTGTTCGGTGGGGTGAGCGACAACAGCAAAGCACCGCTGCTGGTAGTGCTTAACCTGGCCAACCTGATCGTGATGCTGATGCTGGTCTTCATGGCCTACCCGCTGTCGTTCTTCGGCTCGGAAAAACCAGACCGCGTGGTGAAATCGCAGCTTCTGGAGTTCATTTTGCGTGGTCCGCTGACCGGGGCCGTCGTGATGGCCGTGGTCCTGTTTTTGCCTGGCACCTCAAACGTGCTGGGGCTGGACGGGGAAACGCTGCTGCCATTCGCTGCTGTAACAACCGTGCTGGTCATGCAATGGTCGATCACGCGCTTTTTGCCTGTCATCGAGCGCTGGCTGATTTACACCCAGGAGCAGCAGCAGGCCGAATGGTTGCAGGGGTTGGGCGAGCGCTTGCTGACCGAAGCCGACGCCGCCCAATTGCTGGAGTCAATGCTGGCGGCGTTGTGCGATCACCTGCGGGTGCCGACAGCGTTTGTGGCCAAAATCGAACGCAACGAAGTCCAACTCGTGCAGGCGATTGGCTCGATGATCCCCTCGCCAGAAGCGTTGACCGCGCCGGAACTGTCCGCGCTGACCAGCGACAACGCCGATGACCACAAACAACTGAACCAGGTCGATGGGTTTTTCCTCTGGAATTCGTATTGGCTGGTGCCCCTACGGTCCAAACACGCTGCCAGCAACGGCGCACTGCCGCCGCTGCTGGGTATCCTGGGCGTGTGGGGACGCGCGCCAGAACCCAATCTCGACGACGACGAAACGATGGTGTACGAGAGCATGGTCCGGCAGATCACGCAAGTGTTGGAAGACCTGCAGCGGCAGTCCCAGATTTTCATCGTGTTGGAGGGGCTGGCCTCGCAAATGGACGTGATGCAGCAACTGCGCGGTGTTTCGCGCTATGGACAGGTCGCCGCGTTACCCGCACCCGCCGCGGACCTTACCTCCGATCCCCAGTTCACCGAGATGGTCAAAGATGCCCTGCGCGATTATTGGGGCGGCCCCAAACTGACGGAAAGCGAACTGCTGCACCTGAACGTGGTCTGGCATGAGATGGAAGACGGCGACAACAACACCCCGGTGCGCGCGCTGCGCAATGTGCTGGCCCGCGCCATTGAAAATCTCAAGCCGGAAGGCGAGCGCAGCCTGACCACCGCCGAGTGGATTCTGTACAACATTCTTGAAATGCGCTTTCTGCAGGGGCGCAAGGTGCGCGACGTTGCCTTGCGACTGGCCATGAGTGAGTCCGATCTTTACCGCAAACAACGCATTGCGATTGAGGAAGTCGCCCGCCAGATCGAAGATATGGAACGCGATCTGCTCGCTAACCACGACACTGCCCCTGGCAGCCGCTAACCTGTCACGGGCTTGATGGAGCAGTGTTTGACAACGTTTTTTGGGGTTTTTATAATGCCTCTGAAATCGATGAGATGTAACGCACACGTCAGCACAACTACTTTGGGACTATCGTTTATCGACAAGAGAGGTTGAGGAAGGCAAAAGCAAAATGACGACTGAGGTGCAGCAATATGGCTCTTCACCTCCCCTTCCCCCCGACGAGGGCTACTGGGAGGCGTTGCTGCAGGAAGGGGAAGCAGCAACCGAAGGGGAAACTGCCCGCAAAGACGCGCTCTGGGATGGCTTTGATTACGTTGATGGCGATCCCGACCAATTCGGAAAACAAAAACCACACGGGGGATCCCAGGCGGACTGGGAACAAGTTCAACAAGTTTTTGATGCAGATACAACAATTGAATTACGGATTGTCGGCCACAATCGCGGGGGCTTGCTGGTGGAATGGAACAGCCTGCGGGGCTTTGTGCCAGCCAGCCAACTGGTCGACTTCCCTAGCCCAAATGACGCCGTGCAGCGTCGGCGCGATGCCCTGGCCGACCGGGTAGGCCAGTCGGTCAAGCTGCGCGTGATCGAACTGGACCGCGAGCAAAATCGCTTGATTCTCTCAGAGCGCGCCGCCCAGGTCCAGCCTGGCACTCGCGCCACGGTACTCAACACCATCGACGAGGGCGATGTGTGCAGCGGCAATGTGACTAACCTGTGTGATTTTGGCGTGTTTGTAGACCTGGGGGGGCTAGAAGGTCTGATCCACATCAGCGAGTTGAGTTGGGGGCGCGTGGGTCATCCCAAAGACATCCTGGAACGCGGCGATGAGATCGAGGTTTTCGTGATGAGTGTCGATCAAGACCAGGGCCGGGTGGCGTTGAGCCTGAAGCGGCTGCATCCCGACCCCTGGCAAACCGTCGAAGAGCGTTACTATGTGGACCAGGTCGTCGAAGGCGTGATCACCAACGTGGTTGATTTTGGGGCATTTGCGTGCATCGAAGAAGGTCTGGAAGGCTTGATCCACGTTTCCGAGCTGGCCGAAGGCCACTTCTTGCACCCGCGCAATGTGGTCCAGGAAGGTGACCACGTCAAGGCTCGTATTCTGAATATCGATGGACGCGCGCGTCGCCTGGGTCTGAGTCTACGTCGTTAACGCTTATCTATCCCGAACCTACCATCCCTAAACCCCATCATAATTCCCAAGCCCTGAGCCACTGGACAGGGCTTTTTTGTGTGTCCGCAGTTTTTAGCCTACTCTGCTCAGCTATCTTTCCAGCGCGGGCGGGTCATATTCTCCGGCTTGAGAATGTCATCCAGTTCGGCCTGGGTAAGCAAGCCGCGTTCCAACACCAGTTCGTATACCCCGCGCCCGGTTTCCAGCGCTTCTTTGGCAATCGCCGCGCTGTTTTCGTAGCCAATGTAGGGGTTGAGCGCAGTCACAATGCCCACCGACTGCTCAACCGTGCGGCGCAGGTGATCGCGGTTGGCCGTGATGCCATGCACACAGCGCGTGGCGAACGTGCGGCAGGCGTTGCGCAAATGCGTCAGGTTGTTGAACAGCGCAAAAGCGATAATCGGCTCCATCACGTTCAGTTGCAGTTGGCCCGCTTCCGCCGCCAGCGTCACCGTCACATCGTTGCCGATCACCTCAAACGCCACCTGGTTCACCACTTCGGGGATCACCGGGTTCACCTTGCCTGGCATGATCGAGGAACCGGGCTGTACGGCGGGCAGGTTGATCTCGTTGAGTCCGGCGCGCGGCCCCGACGACAGCAGTCGCAGGTCGTTGGCGATCTTCGAGAGTTTAACCGCGATGCGCTTGAGCACACCCGACACCTGCACAAATACACCCGTATCCTGGGTGGCTTCGACCAGGTCGGGCGCGGTGATCAGGTCGATGCCGGTCAGGTCGCGCAGATGCTGGCACACCAGCCCCGCGTAATCGGGATGTGTGTTCAGGCCGGTGCCAATGGCTGTCGC
Source organism: Chloroflexota bacterium (assembly GCA_010092855.1). Classification (GTDB taxonomy): domain Bacteria; phylum Chloroflexota; class Anaerolineae; order Aggregatilineales; family Aggregatilineaceae; genus TC-15. Next base: position 4,240 of record JAADYV010000469.1, read on the forward strand.
GCCCATATTGATCTCGCGCACAGGTGCGCCGCCTCGCGCAGCCGGTCCATGTCTTCGCCCAACATCACGCCGTAGGTGCTGAATTCCTGGCCCAGCGTCATCGGCACCGCGTCCTGCAACTGCGTGCGCCCCATTTTGATCACGTCTGCAAACTCATCCGCTTTGCCTGCAAATGCCGCGCGCAGCTCGTCCATTGCTTCGAGCAGTTGGGTAATGGCGAACAACAGCGCAAGCTTGATCGCAGTGGGATACACGTCGTTCGTGCTTTGTGATAGATTGACGTGGTTGAGCGGGTGTACGAACTCGTATGCGCCGCGTGGATGGCCCAGCAGTTCCAGCGCGCGGTTGGCGATCACTTCGTTGGCGTTCATGTTGGTCGAAGTGCCCGCCCCGCCCTGGATGACGTCTACAATGAACTGGTCGTGCCACTGTCCCCGTCGAACTTCGTCCGCAGCGGCGATGATCGCCCCGGCGATGTCGGGCGGCAGCAAGCCCAGGTCGGAATTAGCACGTGCGGCGGCCTGCTTGATGCAACCCAGCGCTTCAAGCAAAAACGGGTAAGCGCTGATCGGCGTGCCAGAAATGGGGAAGTTTTCCAGCGCACGCAGGGTCTGGATGCCGTAGTAGGCTTCGGCGGGCACCTGGCGCTCGCCCAGCAGGTCGTGCTCATCCCGGTAACGCCCCGAGGGCAGGGTTGCCGGCGCACCGGCCAGTCTCGCCGCTGAATAGTCCAGCCGCTCGGCCAGTGTGTCCGACGCCACCAGCACCAGTTGATGATGGACGGCAGGGTGTGTTTCCGCCAGTTGGTCGAGCACAGCCTTTGACAAGCACAGTATAGTAACCGGGGTCTGGGCATAGGCCGACGCCACGTGCACCGGCCCACCTAGCAGCAGGCGCTCGCCCAGCATTGCGCCATGTCCCAGCGTCGCCAGCGTGATCGGGCGCTGGCCAATGCCGTGTGTCACCACAACCTGGCCTTCCGCGACCAGCATCACCGATTCGCGGGGCGCGCGTTCGTGGAACAGGTACTGGTTGGGCCGGTAGGCCACCACTTCGACCACCTCCGCAACCACCTCCAACGCTGCATCGTCTAATTTCTCGCACAGCCGCGTTTCGCGCAGCACGGCGATCACATCCAACTCTGGCATTATTCCTCCACAACGGGGGTAAGTGCTATCTCATCTCAATAGCCGGATTGTACCGCGCCGATCTGCATGACGAAGGTGTCTCTCAGCATCTTCTCATGCGCTTCTTCGCACGTTTTATACGCGGCCTGTTAATATATGTACAATCGCTCTCACACAAACTATCCAGGACCAGACATGCAGCGTTACGGCAACCACCCTTCAACAAGTGACCTTATCGTTCAAATCCGCGATCTGGACAAAAGCTACCAGCAGGATTGTACCGCGTGTCACGTACTGCGCAGCGTAAGCCTGGATGTACACACCGGGGAATTTGTCGTGCTGCTGGGCGTCAGCGGCAGTGGCAAGAGTACGCTGCTTAACCTGATCAGCGGCATTGACGATGTCAACAGCGGCTCGATTCACATCAACGGCACCGACATCACCCGCCTGAGCGAATATGACCGCACCGTTTTCCGGCGCGACAACATCGGGATCGTGTTCCAGTTCTTTAACCTGATCCCGACGCTGACCGTGCTGGAGAACATCACCCTGCCGCTGGAACTACGCGGCGTGGGACGACGCAAAGCCGAAACCGGCGGGCGGAAGTTGCTGGAACGAGTCGGGCTGGCAGACCGGGCCGGTGACTTCCCCGACAAACTCAGCGGCGGCGAACAGCAGCGGGTCGCCATTGCGCGCGCGCTGATTCACGAACCGGCGCTTGTGCTGGCCGACGAACCGACCGGCAACCTGGATGGCAAAACCGGCGAGACCGTGCTGGACCTGTTGCTGGAAATCACGCGCACGGCTGGCAAAACACTGATCATGGCCACGCATGACTCCGCGATTGTTCCGCTGGCGGACCGCGTCTTCCGCGTGCAGGATGGCGCACTGCATCCCGAACACGCTGCGGAGCCGGCCCTGTCATGAATCCGGCTTTGCTACGACTCACCCAGCGGTATATCAATCGGCGGCTGTTCCAGAGCCTGTTGTTTGTGCTGGGCATTGCGCTGGGGGTGGCGGTCGGCGTGGCGATTGACCTGGCTAACACGTCCGCCAGCCGCGCCTTCAGCCTGAGTGTGGACAGCGTCAGCGGCCAGACCACCCACCAGGTCGTCGGTGGTCCTGGCGGGCTGCCCACCGACCTGTACCGGGAACTGCGCGTTGACCTGGGCCTGCAAACCAGCGCCCCGGTCATCGAAAGTTACGTTTCCGGGCCAGAGGGCCGCGCGCTGCGACTGCTGGGTGTCGATCCACTGGCCGAAGCCCCGTTCCGCAGCTACCTGAACACGGGTACGAACTCTGGCTCAGCAGAAGGATTATATGCCCTGATCACCACACCACACACCGTGTTGATCAGCGAAGACCTGGCCGCCGCCCTCGATCTGGTTTCTGGAGACACCTTTGCGCTTCAGACGCGCACGCAGGCCGATGTCGAGGTGCAGGTGGCCGGAATCATGCGCTCCGACGACGATTCCAGCGCCCAGGCGTTTGATAACCTGCTGCTGGCCGATATTGCGACCGCGCAGGAACTCACCGGCCAACCGGACCGTATCACGCGCATCGACCTCATCCTGCCCGATGACTACGATCTCGCCTTAATCGAAAGTCGCTTGCCGCCGGGAGCTGCGCTGACCACCCCCAACGCCAGCAGCGAAGCCCTGACTCAGATGACGGATGCTTTCGAACTCAACCTGCGCGCCTTGAGCCTGCTGGCGCTGATCGTGGGCACGTTCCTGATCTACAACACCGTGACCTTCAGCGTCGTGCAGCGCCGCCAGGTGATCGGCATTCTGCGTTCGCTGGGCACCACACGCCGCCAGGTATTTGCCCTCATCCTGTCCGAAGCCCTGATCCTGGGCATCATTGGGACCGGGTTGGGCCTGGGCCTGGGGATCATTATGGGCCAGGGCGCAGTGCGGCTGGTGGCGCAGACCATCAACGACCTGTACTTCCGCGTCAGCGTCCAAACCGTAACCATCGACCCGCTGGTGCTGCTCAAAGGCGGCGCGATTGGCCTGACCGCCAGCGTGGTGGCCGCGATTGTCCCCTCGCTGGAAGCCACCCGCACCCCACCCGCCGGGGTGATGCGCCGGTCATCAGTGGAGCAGGGTGCACGCCGCCTGCTGCCCTATGTCAGTGGGAGCGCGGTGGTACTCGTAGGAGTGGGCGTCCTTTTGCTGCGGCTGCCCACCGATAACGTGCTGGCCAGCTTCACGGCCTTGTTCATCATTTTGTTCGGCTGCGCGCTGCTCACCCCGCT
>JAADYV010000470.1 GCA_010092855.1 Chloroflexota bacterium
ACGCGCTGCATGGAAGGTTTCCCTTTCCTTTTCCCGCTACCGGGATCATGGTCCCCTCGTCAATGTTATGGAACGGTTTCCTGGCAAACACACTGGCTTCATACCCTATATGCCTGTTTAATGCTTGCCCGCAGGGTTCGGGACTGGGGAAGCATCCCGAAGTGCCTATATATTCGTTCCTAACGTAGCCCCATCAACCTTTCGATTGGTGGCTGAGACTGGTCAACTTCAGGCTTGTTTTCACAAGCCCCCGCCTTTAGGCGTGGGGTAGTTGACTAACAACGCCTGTTTTGGTTGACCGTCCAGCCTAGACTGGACAGTCGTCCAATTTCAGCATAGACCAGTTTGAGGGCGTTGTCAACCGGGTGCCTGTGTTTGTTGCCACGTTGTTCCTGGTTCTCGCGCTGTACCTGGATGGTCGTCTACCTGTATACTAGCGGTGAAAACACGTACCGGCTCACCAATACACCCGATTCTTACCTGGTATGGAGGAGTGATGGTATGAGCGACCCCACAACGCCCCGGTTGGGGATCGATGAGGTTATCGGCAGCAAGCGCCAGGCAGTGCTTGACCTGGCGGAAAAACACGGCGCAAAAAACCTGCGCGTATTCGGTTCGGTGGCGCGTGGTGAAGCTGGCCCGGATAGCGATATCGACTTGCTGGTGGAATGGGATATGGCGCGGATTTCCGCCTGGGGTGGTTCGCGGCTGGACATTGAACTCCAACACCTGTTGGGTCGCCCGGTAGACATCACGACCGAAAACGGGCTGCATTGGTATATCCGCGAGCAGGTGCTGAGTGAGGCAGTAGCGTTGTGAGCGATATGCGCCTGTACTTGATTCATATCACCGAGAAAATCGCCGACATCCGAGAATTCACCCATGCCGGGCGTGACGAGTTTATGGCATCCAAACAGATTCAGGCCGCCGTCAAATACGCTTTGCAGACATTGGCTGAATCCACCCAGCGCCTACCGGATGATCTCAAGGCCAGTCACCCGGAAATTGACTGGGTAGCCATTGCGGGATTGCGTAACCGGCTGGTACATGCTTACCTGGGCATCGACCTGGAGATCTTGTGGGACATCGTTGCCAATGATCTGGAACCGCTACACCAGGCCGTCGAAGACATGCGCAGCAGCCACTGAATACCAACAGCCAATCACGACGAATTCCCTTGAATGTTGGCAGTAGTAATGGGTGTGGCGGATACGGGCGGCTCCCCGGCTGGCACCAGCGGCTGGATCGACAGAATTTTCTTGTTGCCCATCCCCAGGATGTTGGGGGGCAGTGGGCATAGTACACACAGTACGGTGGGTTTTGGTCCAGCGCGTGTGACTGCTGTGGTGTGATACGAAAGCGCTGCCCGTCGAACTGGACGCGCCGGGTAAGCACGGCGAACGGGAGGTGCAGGCCTACTTTGGGATATGATATCAGTGCACCTGTATCCAACGACGGAGAATAGCACATCATGTCCTACCAACCGCCACCGCCACACTCGTCTTACAGCTCACCCCCTCCGGCCAACATCTACACCCCAGAAGAAATCGCCCTGAAAATGCAGGCGCGCGAATGGGCAACCCAGGCTATCGTGATCGCCATTGTCGGGTTTGTCATTTTGGGCATTTTCCTGGCCCCGTTCGCCATCTGGCGGGCACGGCAGGCCAAGCGAGTCCTGCTGCCGGGCGAAGTAGGACGGGGCAGTGCCGACGCCGCGGAGACGTTGAGTTGGATTGTGCTCGGCCTGGCCGCGGTCCGCTTCGTGTGCGGGGTCGTATTGGTGGGCCTCATCGTGATCGACATCCTAACCGCAATGTGACCCGATACCGCCGCGCTTGTTACAACGGCAGACGCGGTGTTTGGGGCCCGTATATGCGTGAAAAACGGGGAGCATGATGTCGTCTCATACTCCCCGTATGTTGTGCGTCCACCCCTGGCGCACAAACGCGAGTAGTTGGTGCTAGCTTGTCAGTTCAGAATAAGCACCGGCAGCACTTCCAGCGTATATGAGCCGCCCGTGGTGCCAACGCACCCTACGGATATCACATAGTCGGCGGGGAAGGCCTCGTAGTTTTTGATCCAGGGGTCCAGACCCATGCCCTCGCCATCATTGTTAAATGTGGTGAGATAGCCGTCCTCATACAGTCCAATCGACAGGTCGAGATTGGGCGACGCTTGCTGCCGCGCGATGACGTTCAGCGGGTAGTTGTCGGTGGACGGGCGGGTAGCCAGTTCCCAGTAATGCACCGTGTCGCAGTCAGGCAGTGTGCCGGTGACGATGGTGTTGTAGGCTATTGTGCCCTGAATCGGCTGCAAGGCATCCACGTCCAGCGCCAGGGTGTAGTCGCCCGTCGCGCTGCCTTCTGCCGTTGTGACCAGGATGGTGTAGGTGCCGTCCTGGGGCAGCGCAAGCTGGACTTCCGCGTTTTGACCGCTGGTTTCGATGATGGGCGTCAGGGTCGCGTCCGCGACGACCAGCAGCGGAGTGAAGCCCTGCGTCTGGCTCTCGGCGGAGACGGTGACAAGGTCATCCTCGTCGCCTTCAAAGTAGAACATTTCATACGCCCCCGCGACCGTAACTGTGCCGTCGATGCTGTCACCGTAGAACAACTCCACTGCATTGGCAGGGGGGGGCGAGGTGGTATCGTAGCCTTCAGCCGGGCCAACAACGTCACCGATATCGACAGACGGTGGCGCAGGCGGTGCGCTGGAGGCGGTGGCTTGCAGGTTGATGGTGAAGTCACCCGAACTGGCCTGGTTATACGCCGCAACGTCCAGGTAGTACGTGCCGGTGTAGGGCAGCGTCAGGTCAAGCTGCGGATTGTACACCCCAACAGCAGCGTCATCATTGAACTCGATCTGCTGCATATTGTTGTTGAGCACCGCCAGCGTCGCATCGAGATTACCATCGGTGCTAACCACGTAGATGCTGATGTCGTCGCCCGCTGTACCCTCAAACACGTAGCGCTTGATGATGTCCGGCGCGCTGGCGGGAATCGTGCCCCGCAGCGTCATACCATAGCTGATCGGGGTAGCGATGACGCCACTGCCCGACGAGCCACTGCCTGACGACCCGGAGCCAGACCCCGCCGTCCCGACCAGGTACACGCCGATGAGGTAATCGCCGACACCAGAGCCAGTGTCGGTGGCGTAGATGGTGAACTGGTCGTCGTAGGGCAGCGTGAAGCGCACAATGGCGGCATCAAAGCCATAGAAGTCGTCGTTGTCGATCAGGAAGTTGTCGTTGCTGTCGTAGAGCGACAGGTGCGTGTCTAGAAAACCACCGCTGTGGTCGCGCATTTCAATCGTGACGATGTCGTTGGCTGAGCCGTAGAATGTCCAGACGTCCACCACACCCAGGTTCATGTAGCCCCACACCGGGTTGTCGTACATCAACGGGCCGCCGTTGTTGACTGAGGGCTGAGGTGCGGGCTGTGGCGCAGGTTGCGCAGATGCGTCCAGGTACAGGTACAGGTTGTAATAGCCTTCGCCGTAGCCGGTGGCCTCAATCGAATACCAGTCGTCAGCGGGCAGCGTAAAGCCCACAATCGCCGCATCCAGGTTGTACTCGTCGTCGCTCCAGGTCAACTGGTTGCCGCTGCTGTCCTTCA
>JAADYV010000471.1 GCA_010092855.1 Chloroflexota bacterium
CCGCTGCCGTGACCCCGCCTGCCACGACCGGGGCCAGCAGCGCAGCCCGGCGTCGTCGTGCGCGGCGAGTGGCGTCGGCGGGCGTTACCTCCGCCGGGGGTGAAACAACCAGCGCGGTCGAATCGTCCGGCGGCGTTGTCGTGGCCGGAATCGCGTCCCCACGCGGCAGCAGCTCGTAGATGTGCACCGGGCGGGACTTGCCCTTGAGCGTGACGTGTTGTTCGCTGGCCGGGGAGACACGGTCCGCCACCAGGTCGTAGGTGCGCGCGCCGATGAAGCACGTCCCGCCGGGCGCGACTCCACTCAGGCGCGAGGCCACGTTGACCGTATCGCCGATGGGTGTGTATTCCAGGCGCTTTTGCGAGCCAATGTTGCCGACCACGACCGGCCCGGTGTTGATGCCGATGCCAAACTGCACCGGCGTGCTGAACCGCCCGGACGCATTCAGGCGCGTGATCGACTCCAGCATCTCCAGCCCGGCTTGCGTTGCGAGCCAGGCATGGTCCTGCTGCGGATAGGGCGCGTTCCAGAAGGCCATCAGGTTATCGCCGATGTATTTGTTGATCGCGCCGCCATAGCGCATGACGATGGCGTTCATCTCCTCCAGGAAAAAGTTGAGCATTGTCACCGCTTCGGTCGGGGACAGCGCTTCGAGCATGGGCGTGAAGCCGCGAATGTCCGCGAACAGCACGGTGATCTCGCGCTCTTCGCCGCCCAGTTCGAGCCGCCCCTGGTCGAAGGCTTCCACGATTTTCTGCGCGATCTCCGCCGAGACGTAGCGGCTGAACAGGTCGTTGATCTGGCCGCGCCGCCGCTCCGCGAAGACGTAGACCACGATCACGGTGCCCATGTAGGTAAACAGCATGGCCGCGCCGGGGAACGCCAGGTCGATCACTACCGCGCGCACCGTGAACGAATACGTCGCCCACAGGTAGTAGCCGAACCAGTAGCCGAGCACCACCAGCGGCCCGCCGATGTACCAGCGGAAAAACGGCAGCAGCGCCCCGGCGAGCAGCGCGATCAGGAACGTGGTCAGCATCGAGTCGGTGGTGGACTGCTCACGCAGCGGGAACTGCCGCTCGATCTCGCCGATCTTGAGCTTAAACAGCAGCAGGTCCAGTTCGACTTCCTGCTCCCCTTCGAAGGCAGCGCTGGATTGGATGATCGTTTCCAGAACGTTGGCGTGAATCTCGACCCCGTACATTTTCTCGCCGGTGTCGGTGCTGGGCGTGCCGTAATTGTCCGGCTGCGCGGTCAGGTCCAGCACGCCGACCAGCACGTACTTGCCGCCAAAGGTCGCCGCGAGCTGCTCGTCGTCCATGTTCTCTAGCACGTCCACCAGCGAATACACGGGGAAGGTCGAACCGGGTTCGTTGGCGTGCGAAGGCGGCCCGAAGTAGTAGATCAACATCTGGCCGTTGTCGTCGGTGGGCAGCACGGGGGAACCTTCACGCTCAAACGTGATCTCGTTGTCGTCAATCACGATCTCGTCCATCGTCAGCAGCAGCGGGTCCATGTACGTCGCCATCGACAGCGACGGCATCTGCATGTCCTCGTCCACCACCACCAGCGGCACCCGGCGCACAAACCCGTCCCCGTCCGGCACCACGTTCGAGTGGCCCAGGCTGGTGCGCGGGTAGTAGGTGCAGGTCTCGCGTAATTCGGGGATCGGGTATTCGAAGGCGTCGTAGGTGATCAACTCCCCGACTTCGGTGGTGGTGAAGTTTTTGTTGGTGCCCGCCACCGGCTGCACCACATTGCACGCCAGGTCCATCATACCGGCCAGTTCGGCGTCTGTCGTGGGATCGCCCGGATCGGCGAACAGGATGTCGAAGGCGACCACTCCGGCCCCGACGCTGCTCAGCTTGTCGACCAGTTCGGTGTAGTGGCCCCGGTCGATAGGCCAACTGCCATACGCGCCGACGGTCACGTCGTCGATGGCCACGATCACGATCTCGAACTGTCCCTGAGTGGGACGGGGCGTATACAGCACGTCTTGCAGCCGCAGCCGGATGTCGTGAAACAGGCCCAGCCACACGCCAAAGGCCATGATCGCGCCCACGATCACGCCGACCGCCAGCCCGCTCCCCAGGCGGCGCAGAGGTCGCTGTGGGGTGAAGATAAACCGGAAGACAACTCGCCAGAAGGTCCAAAAGGTGCGCATAGGCCGCCTCGTGATGATGTGAATAGGGATGTTTGCTGTGCGCTGCGTTATTTTGTGTTTGCTCGGATTATACAGCATCATCGTGCCGGACGGAATTCGGGGAGGGGAAGGCGGGACGTTCGGATTCGGGGGCAAAAAAAAATGCATTCTTCCTCGTCGTAACGTTCTTTGGCCTTGTATTGCGTGTGTTTGTAGGGGTGTATTGCGATACGCTCCATAACAGGGTTCCAAATCTTGCGCCCAATGCGAACATATGTTTCAATAGGGGTATCAAACCTGATGGAGGGCACCCACCATGAACGAGCGGCTAAAAGACATGTACTTCAAGCGGGCCTATTTCGAGCACCTCGCGGCCATCATCCCGCCGCATCACCCGGCGTTCGACGGCAGCGCGTTTCTGGCCGGAATCTATGACGCGGCGTGGGACAACCGCGCGCTCAAGGAGAAAATGCGGCACACCACGCAGACGCTGCACGCCTGTTTGCCGGACGACTACCGCACCGCGCTGGGCATCCTGCGCCAGATCGTGCCCCACCTGGCGGGCTTCGGCTTCGAGAACGCTGTGCTGCCGGACTTTGTCGAACTGTATGGGCTGGACGATTGGGAGGCGTCGCTCCCCGCGCTGGAGTTGTTCACGCAGTTGATGAGCGCCGAGTTTGCCGTGCGGCCCTTCATTCTGCAGAACCAGGCGCGCATGATGGCGCAGATGCTGGACTGGGCGGGGCACGAGCATCCCGCCGTGCGCCGGCTGGCCAGCGAAGGCTGCCGCCCGCGTTTGCCCTGGGCGATTGCGCTCGGCCCGCTGCAAGATGATCCCGCGCCGATTCTGCCCATTCTGGACCGGCTGAAGCTCGACCCGGTGGAGGATGTGCGGCGCAGCGTAGCCAACAACCTCAACGACATCGCGAAGGACAACCCGGACGTGACGTTGGGCGTGCTGCGCGGCTGGCAGTCCATTGATACCGACGACATACGCCGCCTGACCAACCACGCGCTGCGCACGCTGCTCAAGCAGGGGCATCCCGGCGCGCTGGAACTCCTCGGTTATTCCACTGCCCCGGCCATCAGCATCAGCCAGCCCACCCTCTCGCCGGAGAGCATTCCCATCGGCGCGGCGGTGACGTTCGAGGCCGACATCACCTCGACCGCCTCCGACCCACAGCCGTTGATGATCGACTACGTGGTACACCACATGCGGGCGCGGGGCCAGCAGACGCCCAAAGTGTTCAAGCTCAGCAAGCGCGAAATTGCACCCGGCGAAACGATCCACATCCGCCGCGAGCACGCGATCAAGACCGTCTCCACGCGCAAAATCTACCCCGGCGCGCACGCCATCGAACTGCAAATCAACGGGCAAATCGTGGCCCGGTGGGATTTCGAGGTGACGGCGGCGGAGTGACCTCGTACATCTGTCGTTAGAGAAATTGGCGCGGAGCGTTTATACTAGTGGCGTTTGGCAACGAACCGGATAAACCACAACCACGAGGTGAAAACACATGGCCCACGACATCCAGGCGGCACTGGATAACAACGACATCGAACGCGCGCGCGAGCTGGTGCAGACCGCGCTGCAAGACAACCCCGACGCCGACACCTACTACTACGCGGCGCTGGTCGCCGACAATGCGGACGACAAAGCGGACTATCTGCGCCAGGCGCTGGTGCAAGACCCGGTGCACGCCGACGCCCAGCGCGAACTGGA
>JAADYV010000086.1 GCA_010092855.1 Chloroflexota bacterium
ATCGGATTCGGCGGCTATGCTGAGTATAAGTGTCTGCCGGTACATGGCTCCGATGAAGCCGGCTGTGTGGCCATCAAGCCGCGCAATATGTCGTATGAAGAAGCGGCTGCCGTGCCCATTGGTGCCATGACCGCTCTGCACTTCCTCCGGGAAGGCCACATCCAGCAGGGCCAGCAGGTGTTGATCTACGGGGCCTCAGGCAGCGTAGGCACCTACGCGGTCCAGATTGCCAAGTACTATGGGGCCGAGGTGACAGGCGTATGCAGCAGCACCAACCTGGAGATGGTCCGGTCCATCGGTGCAGACACAGTGGTTGATTATACCCGCGAAGATTTCACCCAGCGCGGCGAGACTTACGACATCATCTTCGACACCGTCGGCAAGAGCCCGTTCGGACGCAGCCTGAAGGCCCTCAAAACGGGTGGCTTCTACCTGAACGCGTTCCATATCGCACCCGCGCGAATCCTGCGTGGCATATGGGCATCCCGGACCAGCAGCAAGAAAGTTATTGGCGAAACGGCCAACAGCAAAGCGGATGATCTCGATCTGCTGCGGGAATGGATCGAAGCCGGGCAAATCAAGGCGGTTATCGATCGCTTCTATCCACTGGCGGAGGTGGCAGAAGCCCATCGCTACGTGGAAAAAGGTCACAAGAAGGGCAATGTCGCCATCGTGGTGCAACAGAGTTGACAATCTGGATGCCGCGGATGAGCGCGGGTGGTGACCTTGTAGGGTCGCCGGGATAGCAGATGTCATACAGAGCACACATTTTGTACCTCTCAACACCCCGCGCCCAGTCGGAATACGGTGACATTTTTTTGACGGTACACAGGGCACAACCCCAGGGAACAGTCGACACCGAGGTTCTTGTGGAACTGCCAGCCAAGAGTTCTCTCCGGTGCAGGTAGCTTGGCTGATACCTGTATCATGCCAACAAACAGCTTTGCGTGCCCTTCCCCACCAGCGTTCACCTGCCGCCATTGGAAGGTGCGCCAGTCTGGTCTGTCATACCGAGAGACCAGACTGTGCATCACCACTTTAGCACGGCCAGCGATAACGCCGGATCGCTACTGCGCTTTGCCGACCGGCTCGTGCGGCTTGAGGCCATACACCTTGGTGTAGGCTTTGCAGGCCGGGCAGATACCGCCCTCGACATTCTTCACGAACCAGTAGGCGACACCCTTCTGCTTGTTACGCGCGCGGCTGCACACGGGGCAATTCTTGCAGGTTTTGGCTTTTTGGCGATCCTGCTCGGTAATGGTGATGGCTTCTTGTTCCATGTTGAACTCCCTTTCGTGACCAGTCCTCTCCTCAAGTTACTATCCATTACGCACTAACCACGCCCTCCGTTGCGGGATGCGCTGCGCCACGCACGTCAGGCGACAGCAGGGCGATCAGATGTAGCGTTTTGCCCTGCCGTCCGGTAGAGTCGGCTCCTGTTTGCAGGAACAGGTTGGCCGGAAGACGATAGGGAAGAGATTGTAATGGAAGCTGCCGCAGCAGAAGCCGTCCCCGTAGACCAGCACGAAGCCGAAGCCAGCAGCCAGGAAGGTATGGTGCGCGCCACCGGCGTGATTGCGCTGGGCAACATCGCCAGCCGGGTATTGGGCCTGGTGCGCGAAATGCTGCTCTCGCGGTTTTTTGGTGCGGGCGTGGCGGTGGATGCTTTCAACCTGGCCATCATCGTGCCGCGCAGCCTGTACGACCTGCTGATCGGCGGGCACGTCAATTCGGCGCTGGTGCCGGTGCTGAGCGAGTACGCCGCTCACAAGGATCGCCGCGTGCTGTGGGACCTGGTCAATGCGCTGCTGGCGATTGCCGTCATCTCGCTGGCGGTGCTGGTGCTGGGGTTGGAGTTGTTTGCGCCGCAGGTCATCGGGCTGGTGGCCAGCGACAAAGCCAGCAATGAGGTCCGCGAGCAGGCCACCACCCTGCTGCGCGTAACCGCGCCCGCGCTGATGTTCCTGGGATTGTTCGCGGTAGTGTCCGGGCTGCTGTATGCGCTGCGCCGTTTCACCTGGCCCGCTTTTGCCTCGACCGTCTTTAACGCCACCATCGTCGTGATGACGGTTGTTTTCTACCGCAGCATCGGGATCACGGGAGCGGCATTGGGCTGGCTGGTGGGTGCAGTAGTGCAGTTGGGGCTGCAAGCGCCGGGTCTGCGTGACGCGCGGCTGCGGCTCAAACTGCGCGGATTGCTGGCGCATCCCGGCGTGCGCAAGATCGGTCTGCTGTACGTGCCGGTCATGGCCTCGCTAGCGCTGGACGTGTTGATCAACCGCCCGTTCAGCTACAACCTCGCCTCCAGTACGGGCGAAGGCAACATCAGCTACATGACGTGGGCCACCACCCTGATCCAGTTCCCGCAGGGGTTGGTGGCGATTGCGATCTCGGTCGCCATTTTGCCCACGCTCTCGCGCCAGGCCGTGGACACTGTGCAAGGCGCATCGCAGGCCTTCAAGGACACGCTGGGCCAGGGTTTGCGGCTGGCGATTGTGCTGATCATTCCGGCAACGGTGGGCTTGTTTGCGCTGGCCAGTCCGGTAGTCGCGCTCATCTTCGAGTCCGGTGAATTCAACGCGGTCGATACCAAATTCACGGCGCTGGCGCTGCGCCTGTACCTGATCGGGCTACCCTTTGCGGCGGTTGACCTGCTGCTGATGTTTGCGTTCTATGCCCGGCGCAACACGCTGACCCCGGCGCTGATCGGGCTGCTGAGCCTGGTAGCGTACATGGTAGTGGCCATTGTGCTGCTGCCCTGGTATTCGTTCTTTGCGCTGATGATCGCCGACTCGGTCAAGCACTTGATTCACACCGGGGTTTCGGCCTGGCTGTTGTACCGGGGCATGGAAGGCTACGGACACCAGCGGCTGCTGAGCACCGCACTGCGCACGCTGGTCGCCGCGAGTGTGATGGGCGTACTGGCGTTCGGGCTGGCGACCCTGTTGGGCGGCGTGCTGGGCGACGGCGTGATCGCGCGCGTGATCATCGTAGGCGGGGCCGGAGGGCTGGGGCTGGTCGCTTTTGCTGTGTTAGCATCCTGGCTCAAGCTGGAAGAATGGGGCTGGATACGCGACCTGGTGCGGCAGCGCATCGGCGTCTGACCGTGATTTGGTAGTGATCTGGCACCAACCGGACCTGCTTGGTACCGGGCAAGTAGGGCCAAGTGCGGTACAGTGGTGGCCAAAGGGCAGGATATCAGGCACCAAAACGAGGTACACATGCAATCAGACAAACAGGAAACCATTGTTATTCACAGCGACAGGCCACACAACGAGTCGCAGTCGGTTTCGCCGCCCATCTTCCAGACCACGACCTACGCCGCTGACACCGCCGAAGAATTTGTCGAGATGGCCACCCGGCCCCACCATCCGCAGTTTTACACCCGCTACGGTAACCCCAACAGCGCCCAGGCCGAAAGCATCATCGCCGACCTGGAAGGTGCTGAATCTGCGCTGGTGGCGGCGACCGGCATGGGCGCGATCACGACCGCGGTCATGACGCTGGTCAACAGCGGTGACCATATTGTGGCGCAGGAGAGTTTGTACGCAGGCACGCTCTCGCTGCTGGAAAAACTGCTGCCGCGTTACGGCGTCGAGGTCACGTTTGTGGACCAGGCAAACGTGGCGGCGTTTGAGGCGGCGCTGCGGCCCAACACCCGGCTGATCATCACCGAAACGCCCAGCAACCCGCTGATGAAGCTGACCGATCTGCGCGCCATCGCAGCAATGGCCCAGGCACGCAACATCACCACTATCGCTGATAACACCTTCGCTACGCCGGTCAACCAGCGCCCGATTGAGCTTGCCATCGACCTGGTAGTGCACAGCGCGACCAAGTACCTGGGTGGACACGCGGACCTGATGGCGGGCGTGGTAGCCGGTAAGCGTGAGATGTTGGAGCGGGTGTGGAACACGTTGATCATCCTGGGCGCAACGCTCAACGGGTTCGATAGCTGGCTGCTGGTGCGCGGGCTGCGCACGCTGCCACTGCGTGTCCAGAAGCACAACGACAACGCCGCCGCCATCGCGCAGTTTCTGGCCGCACATCCCCAGGTAGACGCCGTGCACTATCCCGGTCTGGAGACGCATCCCCAATATTCCCTGGCCAAAACGCAGATGCACGGCTTCGGCGGCATGTTGAGCTTCCAGGTACGCGGGGGCTATGCAGCCACTGACCGGTTTATGTCCGGCCTGAAGCTCATCGCGCGCGCGGCCAGCCTGGGTGGCATCCACTCGCTGATCGTGCATCCGGCCGCGATGTGGGCCGGGTATTTCTCGGAACAGGGCCTGCTAGAAAAAGGCATTTTGCCCAACCTGGTCCGGCTGTCAGTGGGTATTGAGGACGCGGATGATCTGGTAGCCGATATCGGCACAGCGCTGGACGGGATCAACTGAACCGGAGCGTGTATAATATACAGGCAACGTTCGAGGACTATTCTCTGAGTGTGTTGGAATGCGTGACAAACGACCTGTAGACGAATTATCCGTTGAAGACCTGGAGCGCATCCTAGTCATCAAGCGGCGGGAAGCGCGCCAGGAACGCTTGCGTCGCTACGATGGCCAGGGCCGCCGGGTGGCGAGTCATGTTTCGCCGCAAATGATCGACCCGGACCCTGTACCGCCTATCGAACTGGAGGAACCAGCGTCGGTACCACAGCAGCACGAAGCGGCCCACAACATCGCGCCGCCTGAACCGCCCGTCACCTATGACTTGACGGACGATATGCCGCGCTTCGAAGATGATTACGACGATGGGTTCCGGCCCAGGCCTGCGCGCAAGCCCAAACCAGGCGGCAAACGCGCGCGCAGCCGGGCATGGAACATGGCGCTGCTGGGCATTGAAGTGCTGGCTTTGCTGGGCATGGCCGGGGTGCTGGTGTTGGGCGGCTATCTGATCCGGGACGAGAACAAGAAAATCGATGCGCTGGCTGATGAAACAAACGCCATCCGGCGCGAGGCCCTGGCGCTGCTGGCCACACCGACGCCTGCCCCAGAGCTGTCGCTCGAACCGGCGAGTTACGTCCTGCCCGGTGGTCACTATTCACCAAGCGAAACCGGCGAAAAATGGATCTTCAATTTCACGGAGCTGGTGGTTGAGCTGCCCGACAGTGTCAATCCAGCCACCATTGCCCAGATGGTGGCTCCGCAAACAAGCCGGACTGGTGTGCAGCCGACCAGCCCGGTGAGCATTGAGTTTGAGATACCAGCCGCCGAAGAGCGCGTGGATGCGTCGATCTTCCCCGGCGATGACTGGGCCGCGCTGCAAAAGGGCGTAGGGCACCATCTGGGCAGCGCCAATCCCGGCGAAAACGGCAACATGGTGCTGTCGGCGCACAACGATATTTACGACGAAATCTTCCGCTATATCGAATACCTGGAGCCGGGCGACGAAATTCGGGTGATGGCCAATAGTGGTATCTGGTATACTTACGTGGTGCGCGAAAAACAGGTGGTTGATCCAACCGATATCTGGGTGTTGGAATATGGCAACCAGCCGATGGTCACGTTGATCACCTGCCACCCCTACCGGGAGGATACGCAGCGCATGGTGGTTTTTGCCGATCTGGTGCAATAGTGCCCAGCAGCGCAGCTATGTGCACAGTCTGGCCAAAATGTCAGGGTCTGAACACTACGTCAGGTAAGGAAAATTATGACCAAGAAAGCTCGCAAACCCAATCTTCCGCAGGAAACGCTGGAACGCGCACGGCGCGAAATGTACGGTGCCCCTGCTGTTGAGGAAAAGAAACCGGAACAAAAGACCAAACCCACCGAACCAGCCCCGGTGGAGCCAGCCCCGCAAGTGGTATTTAAGCCCGGTGTGGTGCGCGGCACCGATCTGCGCCAGGAATACACCTACGTGCTTTCCGACTTACAGAACATGGGCATTCTGGCGGGGATTCTGCTGGGGATTCTGGTGGTGCTCTCGTTCTTTCTATAGACCTGCTTCACTAGGCTGCCGCCATCCTGCCAACGCCTACAGTGCCCCTCAACTCCACTTATCCACGACAACAGCGCGCCCCAGGATGTCGGAGCGCGCTGTGTTTGGTCGATAACTTGATCGCGGTGCAGTTTTAGCCGATGACACCGGTGGGCAGCGCCGTGCCGTTCCAGGTCGCATCCGGGTTGGGACCAATGCTATCCACCGGGACCCACAGTGTGCCACACTGCCACAGAATCTGGTAGAACCCGCCGCTGGCGTCCATGCCCAGCACCCACGCCGTCGTTCCGGCTTCGAGTGTCATCAACGGTTCGACCAGCATATCCGCATCTGGACCCCAGTAGACGAGCGTGGAGGTCATGAACTGGCCGACTACTGCCCCGTCCGGGAACTGGATGAAAGCATCGCAGCCAGGCGGTGAGGTGGGAACCACATCGTCGTCATCGTCGTCGTCACCATCGGGGATGTCCGTTGGGCAGCCCTGGTTTTCGGCAGGACCGGGCTGATCCGGGCACTGGTCGATCCCGTCCAACACGCCATCGTTGTCCGAATCCGAGGGGCAGCCGTTCGCGTCCACCGTCGCTCCGGCGGGCGTATCCGGGCACTGATCAGAGCCATCATCCACGCCATCGCCGTCCTGGTCACCATAGGGGCAGCCCTGATTGCTGGCGGGGCCGGGCGTCGCCGGGCACTGG